>SBGS01000239.1 GCA_006226555.1 Bacteroidota bacterium | reverse complement strand
TGTTCAATTCTGTCGTCTTCAACAATGTAGTGAGTGCAATTGCAACCGGTATACGATGCAGTAAAATACCGATGAGCAATGAATAATCATTTCCGTGGTGTGCATGTGTCGCAAGTATTCCACCGTTCAACTGATGTCCGAGAGGAATTCCTTCAACAAGTGAGTGTACCCCAAGTGCAAGTAAAATTGCAACCGGGAAGTGTTGCTTTTTATGATGATGAACATGACCGTGCTCGATACCACCAGAGAAGAACTCAAGTAAAAGCTGGATCAAAAAGCCGGAGAGTATAAATAAACCAATGTTAATGGTTGCACTTTCGTATAGCTCCGGGATAAAATGAATGAATGCGATCGATAAAAGAAACCCGCCACTTAAAGCGAGTAAAAGCTTAATGAGCTGCTTGTTTTCCTTTTTATGCAGAAGAAAAACGATTCCACTCCCTATAACGACGGTAAGGATCAGGAGAAATATGATGAGAATTAAATTCATGTAGTTTTCTTAGCAATTATTATCAGACGATCCGAAGTTTCAGGATCAAATGGATTGAGCTCAAAGTCTCCAAAAGTATCCTGGATACTGAATCCATTCTGAAGTAACAAATTTCGGAAATCATCTTCAGACAAATACTGAACCCGCTCAGTAAAATGATAATTCTTGCCTTTATCTGAAAAACGAATGTTTTTAAAAATGTGATGACCATCGAATGAGCGTTCGATCTCGAATCGAATTCCATCGATCTCTTTAATTTCACTGGCTACGAGATGCTTGGCCACTCGGTATGCGTTCATGAAATCAATAACGAAATAGCCATTGGTTTGCAGCATCTTATTGACTGCTTTAATTACTTTTCTGTTATCTCCAAGATCATCGAAATAACCAAATGAAGTAAACAGGTTAAAAACAGCATCAAATTTCTCATGTAGTGGAAGTCTCATATCCTGAACCACAAATCGGAGGTTCTCATTTTCGTACAACCTTGCGGCGTTGATACTGTTCTCGGATAGATCAGCACCGACAACTTCCATGCCTTTTTGAGCCATTGTCTTCGAATGCCTTCCTTTACCACAAGCCAGGTCAAGAACGCGTGTTTTCGTCGGTAGCTCAAGATAACGCAATAGGTTATCGATGAACTTTTCTGCCTCATCGTCATTTCTGGAGCGATATAGAATGTGATAATACTCCGTATCGAACCAGGAAACAAACCAATCTTTATCTTCCATCGATACAAAATAAGTGAACTTTAAGGGATTTTTGGATATTAGGTCTAAATTCCTTTGATTCTGAAGGGGTTTAGTCGCAATTATTTATATTTGTCCGGTATGCCGATCACTGATGTATATGACTTCTACAAAAAAATGCATGACGAGAATATTATCTTGTCATTCAAGGGAGTTTTTACAGCAGATCTTCTTACTTCAATACTCAATATTCTCGAGTCAGAAATGGTTCGGGCAGATGTTCCGCTAAAAAAGAAAAAACGAGTGTATAATATATTGGTTGAGTGTTTTCAAAATCTCTACCATCATATTGAACTCATAACGCACTCGGATCTGGATGAAGCCAAACAAAAAACTGCCTTGGTATTGATCAAACAAAAGGGGGAATCGGTTATTGTACGAACAGGGAATTTTATCGATTCAAGGTTGATTCCGGACTTAAAAAAACGTCTTGATTTCGTCAATTCCTTGAGCGAGGAAGGTTTGAGAGATATGTATCGTATGAAATTAAGTGATGAAGAGATATCATCAAAGGGTACAGCGGGATTGGGGTTTTTGGATATTGCACGCAAGTCTAAAAACAAATTGGAGTATGCCTTTGTTGATGTGGATGATAAATTGAGTTTTTTCTGCTTAAGCGTGATAATTGATTAATATAAAGCACTATGGATAAGTTGATAATTGAAGGGTCTCCAAAAACACCAACGATCGAGTTCGATCCAAGTTCTGGAGTACTATTGTTGAAGGGTAGATCAATTCCTGAGAATTCTATTGAGTTCTTTGAGCCTTTGAATGAATGGGTGGATAAGTATTCAAGTTCACCAACTCAAAAAACAACTGTTGAGGTGCGTCTTGAATATTTTAATACGTCCTCGTCAAAATGTATACTTGACTTCTTCAAAAAATTGGAGAAAGTGAACGGAAGTGTTACCGAAGTTCACGTCAATTGGTATTTTGAAACCGATGATGAGGATATGGAAGAAGCAGGAGAAGACTATCGTGCAATTTTGTCACTTCCATTCTCGATAATTGAGGTAGACGAGATCTAAAAAATGATTACGGTTGGTTTGACCGGCGGAATTGGAGCTGGTAAAAGCCTTGTGGCATCGATATTTGAGGAATTGGGATACAAAGTGTTTCATTCTGATAAGGTCGCTAAGGAATTGATGCATTCCGACCCGGATGTAAAAAAGGCGATAATAGCATTACTGGGAGATTCTGCCTATAGGAATGGTTCATTAGATAGAGCGTATGTTGCCCGAAGAATATTTGATGATAAGGATTTAAGAGAGAAGGTCAATCAGATCGTCCATCCGGCAACGAGAAGTGCGTTCAATAAATTTATTGATCAGTCCGACGGTGCCAATAGCATTGTGTTTAATGAAGCAGCAATTCTCTTCGAAACAGGAGCATATAAGAATTTTGACAAGGTGATCTTAGTAAGTGCACCTGAAGACCTGCGAATTGATCGGATCATAAAACGGGATGGTAGTTCAAAAGACGAAATTCAGAAAAGGATCTCTTCACAATGGGATGACAGAAAAAAGTCCGAGCTTGCAGACTTTGTTATCGTCAATGATGAGAAACAACCGCTGCTTAAACAGATAGAAGAAGTACTTAGTGAACTTCGGTGAAGTCGTCGAAATGATCTTGATCGTCCTTTGGTTTACTGTTCTTAACTTCTCTAAATGCCTGGCCACTTATAATATATCCCAATGAACTGGACATTTTGAAAATCAATGAAAGGATCACAAAGAAACCAATGATCTGAAAAATGAACCCAAATATGGGTGTATCCTCAATGTTCAAAATACTTTCGTGAAACCAAACTGAAGCTGGATTGGAAGCTAATTCCGGATAGAACCAAAATCCGGCAAATACAGCGAGTGAAAGTAAAATAATACTAAACTCGGCCTTGATGTTAAACTGTTGATTGGTGGAGCTCATTCCGTTTGACATCGTCACCATTCTAAATACCATCTGTTTGTTCTGGTTGTTTTGAAGCTTACCAATGAAATAGGTCAGCAATAGCAGGCCTGATAGGATCAGTTGATTAGTGATGACATTCATGGAATCAGCACTGTCAACGCAGAATAAAAATGTCACGTCGACAAGAAAAAAATACTTCAATGCACGGATAGTATATACTTCCACCAGGTTTCTTTTACGTCCTGCGGATAACAAGACAAATGCGATCTCAATAAGTCCCCATATAAAACCATATATAGCAAATAGTACCCCCAACCGAAATATGAAATCTAATAGCTCCATGTGACAAAGATAACGGATGATCGACTTCTTGGTTATCCGAGATAACTAAAAAACTATGTTTTCACTATCTTTAACGCCTATCAAATTTTATTTATGAAGCGTTTTATTCTTTCTATTACATTATTTCATTTTATCTTCTTTGCGGTTAGAGCAGAGGAGGGAATGCTTATTCCTTCATTGATTCAAGCTTTTGAGGATGACATGAAGGCGATGGGTATGAAGCTCAGTGCAGATGAAATATACAGTGTTAACCACTCGAGTATGAAAGATGCCATCTTGCATTTTGGAGGCGGTTGTACAGCAGAATTGGTTTCAGAGCAAGGTTTATTGCTTACAAATCATCACTGTGGTTTTTCTCAGATCCAATCTCATTCATCTCTTGAAAATGATTATTTGAAATACGGCTTCTGGGCAAAATCTAAAAAAGATGAATTGGCTAATCCCGGTCTTACCGCAGCTAGAATTGTCAGAATAGATGATGTTACAGCTTCGGTGTTGTTTGGAACGGAAGGGAAGGATCAGAAAGAGGTTTACGAGCAGATGAAAAAGAACATTGATCAGCTTATAGCAGATGCCACTTTGAATACCCATTTTGAAGCGGAGATAAAACCTTTTAACTATGGAAATGATTATTACATCATTGTGAAGGAGGTTTTTGGAGATGTTCGATTGGTAGGGGCACCGCCAAGTTGCGTTGGTAAATTCGGAGGTGATACGGACAACTGGGTTTGGCCAAGACACACAGGTGACTTCTCAGTATTCAGAGTGTATGCGGATGGAAACAATATGCCAGCTGATTATAATGAAGCGAATGTACCTTACAAACCATTGCATTATCTACCGGTGTCGATGAAGAAAAGAGAAGCCGGTCAGTTTACTATGGTATACGGTTTTCCGGGAACAACAGAGCAGCATTTGTCATCGAGTCATTTAAAGTACATCATGGAAATGGAGTGTCCCGCTCAGATCCGAATGAGAGATAAGTCTTTAAGTGTGATCGATGCAGGCATGAAGTCAGCTGATCTGACACGTATTCAGTATGCATCTAAACAAGCAAGAATCGCCAATGGCTGGAAGAAATGGATCGGTCAATTGGGAGGATTAAAAACCGTTGATGCCCTTCAAATTAAATTAGATCGTGAAAAGTTGTATAATGAAATGGCTAATTCGAAACCAGAATGGAAGGAAGAATATGGTCAGGTCATACAGAAGATCAATGATTTGGTTGAAAAGTATAAGCACTATGATTTTGCCTATTCTATGGTGATCGAATACATGTATGTTGGGCCGGAAGTGTTTAAAAAGGCAAGAGATATGGAGAAATTCATGTCTATCTATGATGGATTGGTTCAGTCAGGCGGCTTAAATGAAGAGATAGATCATCAGAAGAAAGGTGCCGAAGGATTCTATAAAGATTATGATGCAGCAATCGACAAAAAGATATTTATTCTACTTACTGAAGAGTATCTGGCGCAATTGGGCGATCGAGCACCTGCGGTTCTCAAAGGTAGGAATGTTGAAGATCTTGCTAACGAGATCTACAGTAAATCCATCTTTACCAATAAAGAGAGATTTATGAAGTTTATGGATAAACCGGGAAAAAAACCAATGAAAAAACTGGAAAAGGATCCTGGTTATAAACTCTTTAAGGCACTTAATGCTTATTTCTTTGAAGATGTAATTCCGGAAGTAAGAAATTACAACCTACAGTTAAATGAGTTGCTTAAGATCTATGTAAAGGGTAAAAAGGAAATGTTCCCTGGAGATAAGATGTGGCCTGATGCAAATTCAACGTTAAGGATCACTTACGGTAAAATGGAGGGGTCTGCGCCACATGATGGTATGAAATACACTGAGCATACTACCATGGATGGGATTATTGCAAAATACAATACCGGAAATTCTGATTTCGAATTACTACCTAGAATGTTGGAGCTTGCGAAAGAAAAGAACTACGGGCAGTATGCACAGGATGGAGAGATGTGGATTTGCTTTACAGGTTCTAATCACACAACTGGTGGAAATTCGGGTTCTCCAGTAATCGATGCCGAAGGTAATCTGCTTGGTTTGAACTTTGACAGAACATGGGAATCGACAATGAGTGATTATATGTTTGATGCTTCTCGTTGTAGAAATATTACAGTTGATATCAGATATGTAATGTGGGTTATGGATGTCTATGCGGGAGCAGGACATTTGGTTGACGAAATGACAATAGTTCGAGATTAGTAATATTTGGACGAATAAAAAAGGGGGCTTTCGCCCCCTTTTTTTGTATCTAATCCTTAATCATTAAATGTGAAGTGCTCTGTCTGCTGTAGCTGCCAATGCTGCTTCTTTCACCGCCTCCGAATATGTCGGGTGTGGGTGACAGATACGAGCTATATCTTCTGCAGATGCTCTATATTCCATTGCAGTTACAGCCTCCATTATAAGGTCCGCTGCTCTAGGAGCGATCATATGAACACCTAGGATCTCATCTGTCTCGGCGTGAGCAAGAACTTTAACGGTTCCCATGATATCCATGGATGCACGCGCTCTTCCTAATGCTTTGATTGGGAATGCCCCTGATTTGAAAGGCACATTTACCGCTTTCAATTCTTCCTCTGTTTTTCCCACAGCTGCTACTTCCGGCCAAGTGTATACTACGCCTGGTATAAGATCGTAATTAAGGTGTGGTTTCTGTCCTGCAAGTAGTTCTGCAACAAATACTCCTTCTTCTTCGGCCTTATGTGCTAGCATTGCTCCACGAACAACATCGCCAATAGCGTAAATGTTTGGAACGTTCGTTTGTAAATGATCATTTACTTCAACCTGACCCCTGTCATTTACTTTTATACCCGCGTTTTCTAAACCAAGACCTTCCGTGTATGGTTTTCTTCCAACAGCAACAAGACAATAATCAGCTTCAAGTGTTACCTCTTCGCCTTTTTTATTTAATGCAGTAAGCTTCACGCCCTTTCCAGTGTTCTCAACTTTTTGAACACGGTGCTCAAAATGAAATTTGAATCCTTCTTTCTTCAAAACCTTTGTCAATTCTTTTGACATGGTTCCATCCATAGTTGGAATAATATTAGGCGCGAATTCCACAACCTCGATTTCAGTTCCCAATCTTCCATAAACTGAACCGAGCTCAAGACCGATAACACCACCACCGATCACAAGCATTTTTTTCGGGATCTCCGTCATGCTCAATGCTTCAGTAGAAGTGATGATACGTTTCTTATCAGGCTCCATTCCAGGGAAATAGTTTGGTTTTGAACCTGTTGCGATAATGATATTTTTTGCCTTTAAGGTCTTTTCTTCCGTTCCTTTTACCAAAACGGTTGTGCTATCAACCAAAGATCCCATTCCATGAAAAACATCAATTTTGTTTTTATCCATTAAGAATTTGATCCCTGAACAAGTTTGAGAAACAACTTCGTTCTTACGAGCGATCATTTGCTTGATATCAGCTTTTATAGATCCAAGCTCTATACCGTGCTGTTTGAAGTTGTGTGTTGCATTATGAAAATGCTCTGATGAATCAAGTAATGCTTTTGATGGAATACATCCTACATTAAGACATGTACCCCCAAGCGTATCATATTTCTCAATTAATGCAGTTTTCATTCCTAACTGGGCGCATCGGATCGCTCCAACGTATCCTCCAGGTCCGGAACCAATCACTACAACATCGTAATTGCTCATAAGAAGTGAATTTTATTTATACAAATTTAGAATTAAACTACGAATGACTTCGGTTATAGACAAAAAAAGAGGCCACCGAAGTGACCTCTCTTATTAGTTTTATTTGGAATTAAAGAACAACCACTTTTTTAGTGAATGATTGATCTCCAACTTTTACTTCCAAGAAGTATGGCGCCGCAGGAAGGTTTTCAGTTCCTTGTAGCGTGTGATTTACTTTCATGTTAGTTTGCTCGATAACTTCAGAAGCAATGATCTTACCTTGAACATCACGAAGGATGAATTCAGTAGCTTCGTTTTGAGCCCTATAAGAAACATTGATCGCTTCACCAGAAGTTGGGTTTGGATAAACTTCCAATTCTAGATCAACTAAAGTTTCAGCATTTACAGCAAGAATCCCGTCTACCATGATGTCATCGATATACAAGTTACTTGCTAGATCTGAAGCTGTGAATTCGATCATGAAACGAGTCTTAGTATCTAAGCTGCTTGTAGTGTAAGTGAAAGATGCCGTTCTCCACATGCTATTTGAAGTTGGAGTGAAATCGATATTACCTGCAAAACCAGCTGAAACTAGATCAGCTCCAGTGATAGATGTACCAACAGTAGATCCTTCCACAGACACAATTCTAGGCGTCCATGTCTGACCACAGTTACGAGAAGAATAAACTTTCACAACATCCGTCATATCAACCTCATCCGTAGCATTTGTTGCGTAAGCAAACTTGAATGAAACAGTTACTGATGTAGTTGTTGATAGGTCAAAAGAAGGAGTGATCAATTGATCCACAGAACCTCCTAAACGCATGTTGTAGAACCAATCCTCAGTATACGGATCGGCATCAGAAATATCTTTATAGTTTCCTAATTTGAATGCACGAGACTGATTGTAACCTACACCATCTTTGATCTCAAATTTTCCGTGGTTATCTTCCGGATTTTTAACAACAAAATAGTAGTGCTGATTTGAAGGATTAAGATCTAAAGAAGTTGGACCAGTGAAATCAGCCCAGTTCGGAGAAACAAAAATGTAATCGTCCATCACTTTAGTATCTGATCCTGTAGCATTCGTAACTGTTAAGGTTACTTTTTTGTATCCAGGCGTATCGAAAGTTACGATCGGCATAGATGAAGTAGACGTTGCAGGAGTTCCTCCTTCAAATGTCCAAGTTCTTGAATCGATAACCGCATTCCAAGAAGCATCTTCGAACTGAACAGCATCTCCAACACATGTGATCTGATCAGGGCTGTAGAAGTCAGCAACAGGCTTACACAAAGGAACTGACAATGGATTTGATGGTGTTTGAGGAAGTTGTAGATCCTTTACTCCTGTCATTTCCAAAATTGAATCTTGCCAAATAATGTTTCTTTGTCCAGCGATGTTGTTCAAAACATTAGTCATTACTGTTACCTGGTCTTGAGAGAACATGTGCGTGCAGCTTGAATAGTCCATATAGTTCTGAACGTTTTCTACTGTACCCGGATTACAATCATCTCTTGTTAAGATACAAGTTGAGAATGAACCATCAGTAATTGGAACATCTGGAATGTTATCATCTTCACAGATACCATCGTCAGCTGTACCGGTACAACCAAAAGTGTGGCATAGACCTAACCAGTGTCCGATCTCGTGTGTCAAGGTGTTGTTGTTATTCGCAGCAACAGTCGTAGATCTCAAAACTACACCATCAGTCCAGAATCCAGAACCATCAGTTGACTCAGGGAATGTAGCGTAACCTAAAAGGATACCCTGTGTTGCAGGACCCGGCTCATCCACTACCCAAACATTAAAATATCTTGCACGGTTCCACTGACCCACTTTATGGATTTGACTTTCACCAGATGCAGTCTCGTGAGTGTAAATGTGCTCAATACCATTTGTACAGTTTCCGAAAGGATCGATAGCTGCCAATCTGAACTCAACTTGGGCATTACCGATGATTCCTTGAAATTCTGGAATTACAGCTGAAATCCCTGGGTTTGTTGCTGAGAAGTCTTCATTTAACTCTTCAACCAATGCGTATACATTTGCATCGGAAATATTTTCACTTCCGTACATGTGAAGCACGTGGAAAACAATTGGAATGACGTATGTCGCTGATTTACTTCCATCCGCGGCAGTTGTCACTTCTACACTATTTTGCAATAACTCCATACGAGCATCGTATTCCGCTTTCATTTCAGGGAATTTCTCGAACAAATACTGCTGTGCTTCGTATGTTCCACAAGGATTAACTTCCTGTCCGAAAATAGCGGAAGTAGAAAGTAGCAATCCAAAAGTAGCAAGTACTAATTTTTTCATAATTGTTAGTAATTAACGTTCTTATATTAGGCCATTATTAAGGCCATGCAAATTAAGAATAAAATTTGATTAAAGACAAGCGAAATTTTACTCAATGTTCAAAGATAGCTAAACTCAGATGTCTAAACCAGAAAATTTGAAACAAAAATTCAATGGAAATATACAAGTCTAAGCTTAGAACAGGTGCTTCTCAGCATGATAAGAGGACCTTACCAATGGTCCGCTTTCAACATATTTGAACCCCATCTTCATCCCAACTTCACGATACAACTCGAAGCGCTCAGGAGTCACAAACTCCGCAATTGGCAAATGCTTTAATGTCGGTTGAAGATATTGTCCAAGCGTTATGATATCGACTTGAACACTTCTAAGGTCTTCCAACGTTTCCAGTACTTCTTCATGAGATTCACCAAGACCTAACATTATTCCTGATTTCGTTCTCATGCCCCCTTTTTTCAAACGATAAAGCACCTCAAGACTGCGGTCATATTTCGCTTGTATACGTACCTCTTTGGTAAGACGTCTTACCGTCTCAAGATTGTGACTAACGATCTCCGGTGCCACATCTATAATTTGCTGCAAGTTTTCCCATTTTCCTGCAAAATCCGGAATAAGCGTCTCTAATGTTGTTCCAGGGGATTGATGACGGATTGCCTTAACGGTTTGAACCCAAATACCGGCCCCACCGTCCTTTAAGTCATCTCTGTCCACAGATGTAATGACAGCGTGCTTTACACCCATCACTTTAACACTATGAGCAACTCTTCCAGGTTCAAATTCATCAACCTCATCCGGCTTTCCTGTTTTTACGGCGCAAAAACCACAAGATCGTGTACAAATATTACCAAGGATCATAAAAGTGGCAGTGCCCTCGCCCCAACATTCACCCATATTGGGACAATTACCACTTTCGCAAATGGTGTGAAGCTTGTGTTCGTCAACAAGTGAACGAACCTTTTTGTAGTTCTCTCCCGTTGGGAGTTTTACACGCAACCATTTTGGTTTTGTGATCTTTGGTTTATCTGTCGCTTCCATTTGTTCACTCATGCCGTAAACTTTATACGCGAGGAATGTTTAAAAACTTACCTTTGCGTTATTGATTTGCAAATTTACGTGAAAGAGAGGTATATGGCAACAGCAACCTTAAATTATCTGGGTGATCTGAAATGTGAGTTGAAACACGAACAAAGTGGCACCACCATGGTGACATCAGCTCCTGTAGATAATAACGGAGATGGTTCATCGTTTTCTCCTACTGACATGCTTGCCTCCGCATACATGTCGTGCATGGTCACTATTATTGGGATTTATTGTGATCAGAATAAGCTCCCGTTTTCACGTTGTGTAGGTTCGGTAAATAAGATCATGGAATCTGGTCCTAGGAGGGTTGCACAGTTGGATATTGAGTTGGACCTGGAGGGTAATAACTGGACATCTGAGCAACAAGCCAGAATTATAAAAGCTGCAGAAGCTTGCCCTGTAGCAAAATCAGTTTCAGATGCAATGATCATAAACATTAATTACAGGTTTTAAAATGGAAAGTTCCAAAGAACAGACGCACATTTTTGGGGTGCGCGCAGTAATAGAGGCTATAAAAGCCGACAAGGAGATCGATAAGATCCTGATCCAAAAAGGCATGAATAAGGAGCTTTTTATGGAGCTAAAAGAAGCTCTGAAAGGCAAACATTATCCTTTGCAGTTTGTTCCTATTGAAAAGTTAAGATCAATTACTGATAAAAATCATCAGGGCGTAATAGCTATTAGTTCACCTGTAGTTTATTTTAAGATAGAACAGCTCGTAGACGAATTGGTTGGATCCGATAAGAGAGTGTTTGTTTTGGCCCTCGATCGTATAACAGATGTTCGAAATTTTGGCGCGATTGCCAGAACTGCAGAATGTATGGGGGTTGACGCTATATTAATTCCATCGAAGGGTTCAGCAACTGTTACTGCCGATGCGATCAAAACGTCAGCCGGTGCTCTGAACCGAATTAAAGTTTGTAAAACGGATGATTTTAAGGATTCACTATTTTACATCCAACAGTGTGGACTGAGACTAGTAGCTGCTACAGAAAAGGCATCAGTCCCGTTGTATGAAACGAATCTCAGAGGTAATGTTGCCGTAATTCTGGGATCTGAAAAAGATGGAATCACAAAAGATCTGATAAACATGTCTGATATCGCATGTAAGATCCCAATGCCGGGAGAAATTGCTTCTCTTAATGTAGGAGTGGCAGCGGGTATGGTATTGTATGAAAAAGTAAGACAGGAACTTTACGGTCTATGAGAAGTCTAGCAGCCATTTTTGTACTATTTTTTCTTTGTGAGTTTTCTTATGCGCAAGACATTAAAAAGGCAGAAAAATTCTTGGGTGTTTGGCGCTACAAATATGATCTCGGAATAGAGAAATGGACATTGGATGAAAGTGGTTTGCTGGGAGAGTCATTTCGTAAAAACAAATACGGCGATTCAACCAAAGTGGAAGAGATCCTTATGCGAAACAACGGTAAGATATTCATCCATGACTGGACTACCTATAATGTGATTGATGATTCGCTGATCGTTAATAGATCAACTTTTGTAAGCACATCTCAGAAAATGAAATTTTACAATGTGGATGATCTGACGCCGTATATGATCGCTTATAGATTTGGTTTTTTACGATCAAATAAGTTGATCATTAAAGTTCAATACGGACTAAATGATCGTCCCGTGAAGTTTGTACTTGATAAGATCAGGGATTAAGTTTACTGTTCCTGATCCAAATAATTGTCTCCGGAATTTCTTGAAGTTCGTTGATCTGCCACTCATGCGTGTTGGTGCGGTAGTTATTATTTGGGTCAAATAAGATGCCTTCCCAACCAGCACCTGTTGCACCCATGATGTCGACCTGGAAATCATCACCGATCATAATGCTCTCCGAGGGAAGTGCTCCGGTTTCAGCCTGAGCATATTTAAACACTTCCAGATGAGGTTTATTTTTACCAACCTCCTCGGAACAAAGAATCAGATCGAAATAATCAAGAAGACCACTTTTTTCCAGCTTCGTAAACTGTACCTCCTTGAATCCATTGGTAATGATATGTAGGACATATCCGTCCTTTTTAAGTTGGTCCAATGTATCATGTGTTCCAGGAAAGACATGCGTCTGATGTGGTGAAGTTGTAATGTATCCTTCGGACAATTGTTCGACTAGTGCATGATCAAATACCTGAAACTGTTGAAGCGTGTCACGAAATCTTTGAGTGCGCAACTGCTCTTTACTGATCTTGCCTTTGCCATATCGATTCCAGAGCTTTGCATTATGGTTCTTATAAGTGTTATGAAAACCTTCGAATGATTTGATCATTCGATCCAACTCCAATTCGTGATATAACTTACGCAATGCAGTTTCTGAATTTCGCTCGAAATCCCAAAGCGTTCGGTCAAGATCAAAAAACAAGTGCTTCACTAGTTGAATATGTATGAGATTGAAACGACTAGGATACCATTTAACATGATGCCGACTACCACCAATGGGTACGTGATCAATTTTTTACCATAAAACTTTGCAACTACGATCGACCCAATAGGTATGGATAAGAAGAAAGGAGCCCAAAATGTGATTCCGTAGATACCGATCTTCAATTTTATTCTAACAATAAACTTATTGATGCGTGTAAATTTCTTCTTAGGTGTGGGAATTATTCCCTTTGCTTCCAGCTCTTTTAATTTTTTTACCGACTTGTTATGCGATATTTTCATAAAAAGCTCCGCCAGGAAATAGAAGATTCCAGAGCTGAAAACACCTCCGGCAACCATGGTTAAATAGGTATGTAAAAAAGGAACATCTGCCACTGCCCCGGGGATAGCCGAAAACATGAATTTAAATGTAGCCAGAAAAAATACGCTTGTAAGGATCGCCCAATTCATTTCAGGAGCTTAGCATTTTTCACCATAAGCAAGGTCTCCGGCATCACCAAGTCCCGGAACAATATACGATTGTGCTGTGAGCTCCTCATCGATCGCTCCAACGAAATATTCTGTAGTATCGGGCATGTGAGCTTTTAAATATTGTAATGCATCTGACGAAGCTATTGCAGCCACAACAAAAACTTTTTTCGGAGTTCCTTGGGCGAGCAGTGCCTTGTATACCAAATGCATTGAACTACCTGTAGCCAGCATAGGATCTGAGATGATGAGTACTTTATTATCGATCTGTGGTGCAGCCATATATTCCACATAGATCTCGAAGTCCTCAGCGGTGCTGTGTTTTCTGTAGGCAGATACAAAAGCACTTTCGGCACGGTCAAAATAATTCAATAAACCTTGATGCATTCCCAATCCAGCACGAAGGATCGTTGCAAGAACAGGTTGTTCACTGATGACTTCCATATTTGCCGTACCAAGCGGTGTTGTTACCTCTATCGCTTTGTAACTTAGCTTTTTGGAAAGCTCATATCCAATTACTTCTGCCACACGTTCCAGGTTTCTTCTGAATCGCATAGGATCCTTTTGGATCACTTCATCTCGCAATTCTTTAATAAAGGATGTGAAAACAGAATTCGTTTGGGATAGATTGTGCACCATGAGTCTGACTTTTGGGTAAAGTTACTTCAATTTTGGAATACTCATACCCGAAAGGGATTAAAGACTTAAATTTGCATTCATCAAATGAACGAGAAGGCTAAAATCAACGTTGAAGTTTTTAAGCGACTACTGTCCTACTGGAAGAAGTATAAGCTTCTGTTTTTCATCACTGTACTTTGTACACTGATCTTGGCTTTTATTGGTCCAATCCGCCCGATGTTGGTTGGTTATATGGTTGATGAGTACGTTGTGAAAAGTCAGGACGCTCAAATGCTTTTGTTTTGGACAATGAGTATTGTTGGCCTGTTGATCCTTGATGGAGTTTTCCAGTTTTTGTCTTCCTACTTTGCGAATTTATTTGCGCAAAGCATTATTCGCGATATCAGGCAGAGGTTGATGCGTCACATTTTGAGCTTCAGAATGCGCTTTTTTGACCAGACACCGATAGGTTCCTTGGTAACAAGATTGATTTCCGACCTGGAGGCCATTACGGATGTTTTCTCTTCAGGAGTCATCAATATTGCAGGTGATCTGATCGCTCTGATCGTAATAGTGGTAATGATGCTGTATGTGAACTGGCAGCTGACATTGCTTGTTCTTGTGCCGATACCACTTCTTGTGATCGCCACCAGAATCTTTGCTCGATTTGTTCGTAAGGCATTCCAACAGGAAAGGGAACAGGTCAACAGACTGAACAATTTTGTTCAGGAAAGAATTTCCGGAATGTATCTGGTGCAACTGTTTAACAGACAGGAACAGGAATTTGATCGATTCAAAGAGATCAACGATAAGCACAGACAGGCGCATATCAATGCTGTATGGGCGTATTCTATCTTTTTCCCGGTAGTAGAACTGTTGAGTAGCCTGTCTATCGCCGTTATGTTGGTTTGGTCGGGTTATATTGCAATGGGCTACACGTTGAGCGAGATCCAGAATTTGTACGGTGAGCTTTTCTCATTTGTTTTATGGATACACATGCTATACAGACCGATCAGACAGCTCGCGGATAAATTCAATATACTTCAGCGAGGAACAGTTCGTGCAGAGCGTGTGTTCGATCTCCTGGACCGAGCAGAACATATTCAGGATGAAGGGGTGGCTAATTCTTGTGATTTTCACTGTGACATTACTTTTGAAAGGATCTATTTCGCCTATAAGGATGAACAATGGGTGTTAAAAGACATCAATCTCACTATAAAGGATGGCAGCACGATCGCTTTTGTGGGTGCAACGGGAGCAGGTAAATCATCCATTGTGAATCTGCTTGGACGATTCTACGAATTCCAAAAAGGATCAATACGTTTTGGCGAAACGGATATCAGAGAAATTGAGCTGGAGCATTTGCGAAAAAATGTAGCTATCGTACTTCAGGATGTTTTTCTATTCTCAGATACGATATTCAATAATATTACCTTGTCCGATCCGGAAATAAGCAGAGAACGAGTGATAGAGGCGGCGAAGCAAGTTGGAGCTCATGATTTCATTATGCGACTGCCGGGCGGATATGATTATAAGGTCGGAGAAAGGGGAGGAGTTCTATCAGCCGGACAAAGACAGTTAATAGCCTTTATTCGTGCTTATGTGTATAATCCTCATATTTTAATTCTGGATGAAGCTACTTCAAGTGTGGATACGGAATCTGAAGAAATGATCCAAAGCGCTACGGAGAAGCTCACAACGGGTAGAACTTCGATCATTATTGCACACAGATTGTCGACCATTCAGAAGGCGGATGTAATTGTAGTTTTAGACAAGGGCGAGATCAAGGAGATGGGCAGCCATCAGGAACTCTTGAATTTGAATGGGTTGTACAGACGCTTGTACGATATGCAGTTCAGTGAAGAAAATGAGGAGAAATGAGTGAGAAATTGAGAGTTAGAATAGGAGGAGTGCCGGAGCATTTCAATTTGCCTTGGAGAATGGGGATAGAAGAAGGTAAATTCAGAGATCGTAATCTGGAATTGCATTGGAGCGATATGTCGGGGGGGACCGGTCAAATGATCCGAGGTTTGGAGAGCGGTTCAATTGATGTGGCAGTGTTGCTGACCGAAGGTATCACTCGTGCTATTTTAAAGGGATTGAATGCAAAAATCATTGCGGTATATGTTACTAGCCCATTACATTGGGGGATACATGTGCCTTTCAACAGTGATATCACTAGTGTTGATCAGCTGGAGGGTAAAGTCTTTGCTATCTCAAGAGAAGGTTCCGGATCACATTTGATGAGTTATGTAAAAGCACATCAGGAAGGATGGAATACTGACGAGCTGAAATTTAATGTTGTTGGTGATATATACGGTGGATTGTGGTCTTTGGAGAAGAATGAAGCACAGGCCTTTCTTTGGGAAAAATACACCACACACCCGTTTACTGAACAAAAGAAATGTCGATACATTGATGAGGTTGTGACACCATGGCCATGTTTTGTTATTGCAGTCAACCGTGAATTTGGAGAAAAGCACGCAGATCAACTCAAGGAGATGTGTGAAATAGTTTTTGCTAAAGCAGCAGAGTTGAAATCGAGACCAGATGCAGTTGATATTATTTCTTGGAGATATAATTTACGTCATGGTCAGGTAATAAATTGGTTGACAGAAACAGATTGGAATTACAACGGAATCGAATATCCGCTGGCATTTGAGAAAACAGTTAGCTATCTGTTGATGCTGGGGCTGATTAGTGAAGAGGAAGCAAAAGATTGGCGAACTAAATTATTTTAGCATAATGAAGAAGAGAACTGCAGTTTTATTGATACAACTTGGAACTCCTGATTCTCCCAGTGTTTCCGATGTTCGGAGGTATCTGAGCGAGTTTTTGAATGATCCAAGAGTCATTGATCTTCCATGGTTGGGACGTACACTTCTTGTGAATGGAATCATTGTTCCTTTTCGCGCGCCCAAATCAGCAAAAGTTTATAAGGAACTTTGGGAGTTGGGTAACGGTGTTTCACCGCTGATCACACATACAGAGGCTGTACGAGAAAAACTTCAGAATCGCTTTGATAAGGAATCCGTCGAAGTTTTTTACGCCATGCGTTATCAAAACCCATCCATGTACGATGTTTTGGAGGAAATACGCAAGAAGAACTTTGATCATATCATCATATTACCACTATTTCCTCAATATGCGTCTGCGACAACGGGGTCCGCTTTTGACCTGGCTATGAAGCTTATTAGCAAATGGTGGGTAATTCCGGAGGTTACGATGGTGGGGCAATTCTGGGATAATGAAGGTTATTTGGATTCAATAGCAGAACAAGCAAAAGGCTTTGATCTCAAAGCATATGATCACATATTGTTTTCATACCATGGCCTGCCTGAAAGACAAGTTGATAAAGTATATGAGGGATCTGACCTTTGTTCTGATCAACCTTGTGAGCTTGAAGTGAACGACAAGAATAAGTTCTGCTACAAAGCAACATGTTATGCTACATCACGTGCTATAGCTGATAAGCTGGGACTAAAGGAAGAAGACTATACCGTGTGTTTTCAATCTCGTTTGGATAAAAAATGGCTTACACCTTTCTCAGACAAGGTCGTGGAAGAATGGGGTAAAAAGGGAGCCAAAAAGTTATTGGTCTTTAGTCCTGCCTTTGTTGCCGATTGCTTGGAGACGATCATTGAGATCGGTGAGGAGTATCAGGAAATTTTTGAAGAGTTAGGTGGAGAGAAAGTACAGTTGGTACCAAGCTCGAATTCACATAACCGATTTATTGATGGTTTGGAGTCAATTGTGAAGGAAAGGCTCTAAGTCAGGGTTTCGGATTTACAAACTTAAGTCGTACCTTTGCAGCGTTTTACACAACTAGATAAATTATATATGAGTACAACAGAAAAATTAGCTTACAAAGTAAAAGATATTAGCCTTGCCGATTGGGGAAGAAAGGAAATCAAATTAGCTGAAGCAGAAATGCCAGGGCTTATGGCTCTTCGTGCTGAATACGGTAAATCTAAACCATTAGCGGGAGCGCGTATTGCAGGATGTCTTCACATGACAATTCAAACTGCAGTGCTTATCGAGACATTGGTAGAATTGGGTGCTGATGTTACCTGGTCTTCATGTAATATTTTCTCTACGCAGGATCACGCTGCTGCTGCTATCGCTGCTGCCGGAATTCCGGTTTATGCTTGGAAAGGGATGAGCGAAGAGGAATTTGACTGGTGTATCGAACAAACGTTGTTTGCTTTCCCTGATGGGCAACCATTGAACATGATCCTTGATGACGGTGGTGACCTTACGAATATGGTATTTGATCGCTATCCGGAATTGACGAAAGATATCCGTGGATTGTCTGAAGAGACAACTACAGGTGTTCACCGTCTTTACGAAAGAATGAAAAATGGAACTTTGGTAATGCCTGCGATCAACGTAAATGATTCTGTTACCAAGTCTAAATTTGATAACAAGTACGGATGTAAGGAATCTTTGGTGGATTCAATTCGTCGTGCTACAGATACAATGATGGCAGGTAAGGTTGCCGTTGTTTGTGGATATGGAGATGTTGGTAAAGGATCTGCTGCTTCTTTACGTGGTGCGGGAGCGAGAGTTATCGTTACAGAGATCGATCCGATCTGTGCGTTGCAAGCTGCAATGGATGGTTTTGAGGTGAAACGCCTTGAGTCAGTTGTTGATCGAGTTGATATCGTAGTAACTACTACAGGTAACAAGGATATCGTTCGCGGAGAGCACTTCGAGCGTATGAAGGATAAGACGATCGTTTGTAATATCGGACACTTCGATAATGAGATCGACATGGCATGGTTGAACGGTAACTACGGTTCTACTAAAGTAGAGATCAAACCTCAGGTTGACATGTATACGATCAATGGAAAGGACATCATCGTATTGGCTGAAGGTCGTTTGGTAAACCTTGGATGTGCGACAGGTCACCCATCATTTGTAATGTCAAATTCATTTACGAACCAGACCCTGGCTCAGATCGAATTGTGGAATCACTCTGATAAATATGAAAATCAAGTGTATATGCTTCCTAAGCACCTTGATGAGAAAGTTGCTGCTTTGCACCTTGAGAAAATTGGAGTTGAACTTACAGAACTTCGCAAAGATCAGGCAGACTATATTGGTGTTTCAGTTGAAGGACCATTCAAGCCTGAACATTACAGATATTAATTTCTGTTTTTATGAATTAAAAGGGGGAGAGTAATCTTCCCCTTTTTTTATGTACATGATTTATATCATAAAATGAGTGATGAATAAAGGCTAGTTTAGCTTAATTAACTGAAGGCCATTATGAAAAAGAATCTGAGAATAGCACTGATCGCTTTATTCCTTCCTGCAATATCTTTCGGTCAGGATACTGATCTTGATGGATTGACAGATCTCGATGAAACTAACGTTTATTTCACAAATCCCTTGGATGACGATACCGATGATGATGGTATTTTAGATGGGAATGAGGTCTATTTTTATCATACTGATCCTCTAAATTATGATTCTGATGGTGATGGGTTGCCTGATGGGTTGGAAATTGGTCTAGTATCACCACAGGGATGGAATACAGACATGTTTAATGGACACTTCATCCCTGATGCGGATCCGACGACGACAACAGATCCATTGAATGCAGATACTGATGCTGATGGATTATCTGATGGTAATGAAGATGCGGATCATGATGGTTTAATGCACAGCTCTGAAACAAATCCTTTGGACGCTGATACGGACAATGATTTTTGTAACGATGGTAACGACCCTAATCCTCTTGTTTATGCGCCGGATACAGACGGTGATGGTCAGGGGAATGATTGTGATCTAGATGATGATAATGACGGTGTACTGGACGCTAATGACAATAGTCCGTTGAATCCGCAAATGTGTCAGGATCAAGACTTTGATGGATGTGATGATTGTAATTTAAACCCGACCTCAGCAGGCTCTTCGACTCCATGGATGTTGTATTTCCCGGATCCAAATAATGATGGGACTGATACTGATGGAGATGGAATTTGTGATTTGAGTGATCCGGATGATGACGGTGATGGTTGCCTCGATCCACAAGACCCTAATCCCTTGATATATTCTCCGGATTCAGATTTTGATGGGGTGCATGATGATTGTGATATTTGTATAGGTGACGATGCTTCTGGTGATCCTGATAACGACGGATATTGTGGAGACGTAGATTGTAACAACTTTGATCCAAACATTTATCCTGGAGCACCTGAAATTCCGGACGATGGTATAGACCAGGATTGTAACGGCTGGGATGCTGTTACGTGTTACGTGGATTTGGATCAGGATGGATATGGAAATAGTAATGGAGCAACAGTTATAGCATACGATGGTAGCTGTGATATTTCAGAATCAGAATCAAATGTCAATACCGACTGTAATGATTCGGATAATACAGTTCATCCCGGAATCACCGAAATCCCTTGTAATGGAGTAGATGACGATTGTAACCCGGCCACAGCAGACTTAGTTGATTCGGATGGAGATGGTGTTTGTGAATCATTTGATATTTGCCCTGGATATGATGATAACATTGATTCAGATGGTGACGGTTTCCCAGATGGTTGTGATCAATGTCAAGGATATGATGATACCGTAGATTCAGATGGTGATGGTGTTCCCGATGGTTGTGATCAGTGTCAAGGATATGATGATACTGTGGATTCAGATGGTGATGGTGTGCCGAACGGATGTGATCAGTGTCAAGGGTATGACGATAGCGTTGATTCAGATGGTGATGGTGTACCGAATGGATGTGATCAGTGCCAAGGTTATGACGATAGCGTTGATTCGGATAGTGATGGCATCCCGGATGGTTGTGATGCTTGTTTGGGGGATGATTCTTCAGGTGATACCGATGGGGATGGTTATTGTGCAGACGTAGATTGCGATGATAACGATTCGAATCAATATCCCGGACAAATGTGGTATGCAGATAATGACAACGATGGGTATGGAGATGCGTCCAATTATATTATTGCTTGTTCACCACCATCTGGCTATGTGGATAATACCTTAGATTGCGATGATACAGATGATCAGGTTAATCCGGGTATGAGTGAAATCACTTGTGATGGAAAGGATAATGATTGTGATCTCGCAACTGAAGATGCTCCTGACAACGATAATGACGGATATACCCTTTGTTCGGGAGATTGTAACGATGGCGATGATCAGATAAACCCTGGTATGTCAGAATTTGGTTGTGATGGAATCGACAATGATTGTAATCCCTCGACTGCTGACCTTTTCACGATAGACGTTTCAACGATATCATCGGGAATGCTGATCGTTGCCAATAATTCAACTGCAACTTCATATCAATGGATCGATTGTACAAATGGAAATCAGATCATTTCTGGAGCAAATTCAATTTCTTATTTGGCCACTCAATCAGGCGAATATGCGGTGATCGTAACAAGTGATGATTGTGTTGATACTTCAGATTGTGTTACAGTGAATCAAATCTCTGTGAATGAGATCGAACATAAGTACATTGCGTTGTATCCAAACCCAACTAGAGACTATCTGATGATTGAATACGATGGTGAAATTAAGTGGATCGAAGTTTTGGATATGAGCGGAAGGAAATTGTCGGTAGATGTAGATCTGAAAAATAATAGGGTCGATCTTACCGAAGTGCCTTCAGGTAATTATATTGTAATAGTATCAACACTAAATGAAGGGGAAATTCGAAGTAGAATAAGTGTTTCTCGATAGAAGTATTGGCGAGTAAAAGGATTTAGAAAAAAGTCGTTTTAATAATTAGTTCTCGCTTTTGTTAAATTTATAGAATGCGTGATAAACTGAACGAGATAATATTCGGAACCTCTACGAGAGCAGGTAGAAATTTTGATCTCGTATTACTCGTATTCATACTTCTCTCAGTTTTTGCTGTAATGGTAGAGAGCGTGCCGAATTGGCGATTAAAATTTGGCAACGTACTTCATATGGCCGAGCTTGTATTCACGGCAATTTTTACTTTGGAATACATTACGAGAATAATTGTTTCAAAGAAGCCATTGCGCTACATTTTAAGTTTTTGGGGACTCATCGATCTCATTTCGATCCTACCTTCGTTCATTAGTCCGTTTGTATCGAGTTACGCTTCTTTACGTGCCATTCGCGCCTTCAGATTGCTCAGAATATTTCGAATTTTAAACCTGAGTAAATTTACGAGAGAAGCATGGTCATTATCCCAGTCACTCAAAGCGAGCTACTATAAGATCATGGTCTTTTTCTTTTTTGTGATCATGTTGATGGTATTTACAGGTACTTTGATGTATGTGATTGAAGGTGGCAGGAATGGATTCAATAGTATTCCTGAAAGTATCTACTGGGCTATTACCACTACTACAACGGTTGGATATGGAGATATAACGCCTGTTACACCCTTGGGTAAATTACTGGCATCTGTCATGATGCTTACCGGATATGCTATCATTGCTGTACCAACCGGATTAATATCTGCCGGAGCAGTAAGCAGACAATTAGGGAATAAGCATTGCCAGAAATGCAATGCTAAAAATGAATTGAACGCACGCTATTGTAATCAATGTGGTGAAAGTATAGCATAAAAAAAGCTCCCTAAACAGGGAGCTTCATATATAGTCGTTTCATTTATCTGCATAGGCAGGAAAATGAAATCGGAAAAGGAGGACAGCAAGAGCTGTCTCCTTGTGATGCTAAATTTACATCATTCCGGGCATACCACCAGGCATACCACCTGCCATTGCAGCATTCTCTTCCACAGGTTCATCTACGATCACACACTCCGTTGTAAGAAGCATTGATGCGATTGATGCTGCGTTTTCGATTGCTGTGCGGGTTACTTTAGTAGGATCGATGACACCGGCTTTGTACAAGTTTTCGTATGTCTCGGTACGTGCATTGTATCCGAAGTCATCTTTTCCTTCTTTAACCTTCTGAACGATTACAGCGCCTTCGCCTCCTGCGTTTGCAATGATCTGACGCAATGGCTCTTCAACGGCACGCTTAACGATAGCAATACCAGTCGTTTCATCATCGTTATCGCCGTCTAGATTATCCAATACATCCAAACAACGGATCAAGGCAACACCACCTCCAGGTACGATTCCTTCTTCAACGGCAGCGCGAGTAGCAGCCAAAGCATCGTCAACACGATCTTTTTTCTCCTTCATTTCAACTTCTGTAGGAGCTCCAACGTAAAGAACTGCAACTCCACCTGCCAGTTTAGCAAGTCTTTCCTGCATTTTTTCCTTATCATAGTCGGATGTCGAAGATTCGATCTGAGCTTTGATTTGTGTGATGCGGGCTTGAATATCCTCTTTTCTACCTGCTCCATTTACGATAGTCGTGTTATCCTTGTCGATCTCTACTTTCTCTGCAGTTCCGAGGAAATCCATTGAAGCATTCTCAAGCGTCATACCTCGCTCTTCAGAGATCACGGTACCACCTGTAAGGATAGCGATATCTTCAAGCATTGCTTTTCTGCGATCTCCGAATCCTGGTGCTTTCACAGCGGCGATCTTCAATGATCCACGAATTCTATTCACCACAAGAGTAGCAAGCGCTTCTCCATCAACATCCTCAGCAATGATCAAAAGAGGTTTTCCAGATTGAGCTACTGGTTCCAATACAGGAAGAAGTTCTTTCATATTAGAGATCTTCTTATCATAGATCAGAATGAATGGATTATCCATTTCGGTGATCATTTTCTCCGTATTCGTAACGAAGTATGGAGATAAGTAACCTCTATCGAATTGCATTCCTTCCACTGTTTTTACTTCAGTTTCAGTTCCTTTTGCTTCTTCAACAGTGATCACCCCATCATTTCCTACCACTTTCATCGCTTCAGCGATCAAGGTACCAATTGTCTCGTCATTGTTAGCGGATATCGTTGCGATCTGTTTGATCTTGTCATTGTCTGAACCTACTTCTTTTGAAAGTTTTTTCAATTCTCCAACGATAGCGAGCACTCCTTTATCGATACCGCGCTTTAGATCCATTGGATTAGCTCCAGCTGCAACATTTTTAAGTCCTGCAGTAATGATTGCCTGAGCAAGAACCGTAGCAGTTGTCGTACCATCCCCTGCGATATCAGCTGTTTTAGAGGCAACTTCTTTTACCATTTGAGCTCCCATGTCCTCAATTGGATCCTTTAGCTCAACCTCTTTCGCCACGGAAACACCATCTTTAGTTACATGGGGTGCTCCGAATTTTTTTCCGATAACAACATTACGACCTTTAGGCCCCAATGTTACTTTAACTGCGTTCGCAAGTGCATCAACACCGTTTTTCAGTTTTTCTCTTGCTTCTACGTCAAATACTATTGTCTTTGCCATTTTCTGTTCGTTTTGTCATTAAAATATTCCGTAAATATCTGATTCACGCATGATGAGATAATTCGTTCCGTCAACTTTGATCTCTGTACCAGAGTATTGACCGTAGAGAACTTCATTACCCACTTTTACCGTTAATGGTTCGTCTTTTTTTCCCGATCCCACTGCAACGATCTTTCCTTTTAAAGGCTTTTCTTTTGCCGAATCAGGAATGATAATTCCGCTTGCTGTTGTTTGTTCTGCTGGCGCCGGTTCGATCAGAACACGATCAGCCAAAGGTTTGAAATTTACTCCCATATCTTAATGTTATTTTTTTAGTGTTTGCCCGCAACAATCGAAATCTATGCCAAGGGTAAATTCGGGTCAAAATTTCATTTTCATGCAAAAAAAAATGTCAGGATACTGACATCCTGACATTTTTACAATGCTATATGATGGTATTAACCTTGTTGTCCTTCTTGCTGAGCTGGTTGCTCAGTAGTCTCCGGTTGCACTGTTTCTGCTTCCGGACTCTTCATAGAGATCGTAAGGAAGATACTTAAACCAGCAATTACAACTGCAAGAGACCAAGTTGCCTTGTCGATGAAATCATTCGTTTTCTGAACACCTCCAAGCTGGTGTGCCGCACCGAAATCCGTGCTTAACCCTCCACCTTTAGGATTTTGAACATAAACAACAAGTACCAAAAGGATACTCGCTAAAATGATGATTGAAGATACTATTGTTATCATTCGATTGTATTTAATTTTTCTTTAATCTGAGCTATAGAGTTTGCAAAGAAAACCTTTTTTTCCGGAAATTTCAACATCAACTGCTCATAAACTTGAATTGCTCTTGGATAATTGCCCTGAAGTACATAGATCTTTGCCAGAGTTTCACTTACTGGAAGCTGTGATTCGTCTAAGCTTTCCTTTGCTTTTTTAGTAGGTGAGAAAAATTCTTTTCTTGGTCTTTTTACCTCTCCCGTCAATTCATCCAGAGGGTTGAATTCTGAAAATGCACTTACATTTCCCTGTGATAAATTAGGGTCCTGTAGTGGTTTGGAGACATAGTTTTTATCGGCTTTTAACCACGACAAAAAGTTTGCAGGTTCATGTGTGTTGTCCTTGATATCTGATTCAACAGAAGGTTCAGTTGTTTTTTCTCGTTCTTTGGCTTCAAGTTCTTCTTCCTCTTCAGGTGTTAATGACTCCAGATGATATCCCGCACTAATAAT
The DNA here is from genome assembly GCA_006226555.1 of Bacteroidota bacterium. Taxonomy (GTDB): domain Bacteria; phylum Bacteroidota; class Bacteroidia; order Flavobacteriales_D; family Crocinitomicaceae; genus UBA4466. The sequence goes on along the minus strand of SBGS01000239.1, from coordinate 5,375 downwards.
GTGGTGTTGAATGTTTTCTTCGAGAGGATCAATTTGGTCAATAGGTTCAACCTCTGTTGTTTCTTCTTCCGGAACTGCATCTGTATGAACAATACCTTTTGCTTCCTCAAGCTCCTCATCAACCTCCTTCTCAATTCTTACGAATTCGAGGCCATCTAATTCCTCGATGCTGAATTCATAATCAAAATATGGTTCAAGCTCTTCTTTATTTTCAGCTTTATTGAATGGCTCTTTGTCATCTAATTCATGCTCTTCGTTGTCCTGGTCTGCAATGACATCGCTTTCATCATCTTCATCGTCGGGATCATCAGTAATAGGACCGGACGTTTTCTCTTCAGTTGTTGAGTCTTCAAAAATATTTTTTTCGGAAGTATCAACTTCTTCAGAAGGAATGCTCTCTTCACTATTAATTAAAGGGATCGGTTCATTTATTTCTTCTTCATCAGGAGGTGAGATGAGCTCGAGATCCTCCGATAAAGTTGGAGTGGAATTGTTTAGAAGATGATACAAGTTTGTTCTATCCGAAATTCGATAAGAATGCTTTTTTAATTCTTCCTCAAACTGAACACTACCGGATTGTTTAAGTCCGTATAGGTATAGAAGGGAGAAGATCGATGAGTAGGAGTACTTGTCCGCTAGATCACGTAATCCAATCATGTCCGAACTATTGATCTGCGAGGGATCAGCAATTAAAAATCCTATTCTTTCCAGGTTCAACATTACCAATTTGATCTAAGTTTATTGATAATGTCCTGCACGATCTGATCCGTAACTTCCTGCAGCAGTTCATTCTCTACTGTCGAAAGATCCGTATTGGCATCATAATCGATAAAACGAGAAGTGGATAATCGCATTTCATCCTCTTCTGGAGCCTTGATGTAAAAAGTGAAATCAGCCGAAACTGTAAGTCGGTTTTTAGCCGCGTTGTCTCCTTCTTGAAGTGCCACGGGAGTTATACTATAACTTTTGATAACACCGTCAATATCGATCTCTGCATTTTCTGCAGAATCGTTTAGTTGCAGTTTGGTGTTGTTCTGTATTCCACTGCGAATAGCCTCTGCGAGGTCCAAAGGATAACTCAACGGAGTGTTTCCGGCATTATTCTCTAATACATTCAGATGAAATGATTTCCATTCCTCCGGCATACTGCCATCTATGAATGATACACTTGTAGGCCAGCAGCTTCCAAGAGTGAAGATCAACAGAATCAACAGGGCTTTATAGGAAGCACGTATCACAGGTCGTATTCTTTAATTTTTCTGTATAATGTGCGTTCACTTATACCAAGTTCACTTGCAGCGTATTTTCTTTTACCCTTGTGCTTTTCAAGCGCTTTTTTGATCAACTCTTTTTCACGCTCTTCTAAGGACAATGATTCTTCCACTTCTTCGTGAGTCTCATACTTATCGTCATCTGAAGGCTCAATAAATTGAAAAGGTTCGCTATTAACACGAGGTGCTTCAATCAATTTCGCGGATGGTTCTTCAGCGTGGATCTCTTCAAAGTATTTGTTGACCAAACTGGTTTGATCTGCACTCAGGTCAAGTTTTCCATCCTTCGCGATCAATTCAACTACTAGTTTTTTCAATTCGTTCAAGTCCTTTTTCATGTCGAATAGAAACTTGTACATGATCTCTCGTTCGTTGATGCTTTCCGAACTTTCCTTGTTGACAACAGCAGGGGCGCCCGAGTATTCCTGCGGGATGTAATTCATTAATATATCTGAATCTATCTCTCTGGCGGTCTCGATTACGGAAAGTTGTTCAACCAGATTCTTTAACTGCCTCACGTTACCTGGCCAACTGTACCGATTGAGTGCTTCAACCGCATCATCGGTAAGTTTTATGACCGGCATTCTGTACTTCTCAGCAAAGTCGTTTGCGAATTTCCTGAAGATCAAATGAATATCTTCTCTTCGATTGCGTAACGCCGGCAAAGCGATGGGAACGGTATTTAAACGGTAGTAGAGGTCCTCTCTGAATTTGCCTTTTCGAATCGCTTCAAACATATTTTCATTTGTAGCAGCAACGACTCTAACATTCGTCTTGATCACCTTGGAAGATCCAACACGTATAAATTCTCCGGTTTCCAGAACCCTGAGCAATCGAACCTGCGTTTGCATAGGTAATTCAGCGACTTCATCCAGGAAGATGGTTCCTCCGTCAGCTACCTCAAAATAACCTTTTCGGCTTCCACTGGCACCTGTAAAAGCTCCTTTTTCATGACCAAAGAGCTCTGAATCGATCGTGCCTTCCGGTATTGCACCGCAGTTAACAGCAATATACTCCCCATGCTTTCGAGGACTCAATTGGTGTATTACTTGTGGAATTATTTCTTTTCCCGTTCCGCTTTCTCCGGTTACAAGCACAGAGATGTCCGTTGGAGCTACTTGCATCGCAACTTCAAGTGCGCGGTTAAGGACAGGTGAATTACCTATGATACCAAAGCGTTGTTTTACTTGCTGTATCGTCATAGTTCTTCTTCCACTAATTCGCCTAGCAGTGTGGCTGCTGTGCAACTTGTGATTTTTACATTAACATATTGACCTTTACCAACATTTCCTTTCGGAAAAACAACCATCGAATTTTGTGTATTCCTTCCACACCATTCTGCTTCATTTCTCTTCGATGGACCTTCAACAAGTATTTTCTGAACCTTTCCAACTTGTTTCTGATGTGACTCAAGAGAATGCTGCATTTGCTTATCGATGATCTCAGTAAGTCTGCGAGTCTTCACATCCTCAGGTACGTCATCTTCAAATCGTCTTTCAGCTAACGTTTTTGGCCTTTCAGAATATTTGAACATGTACGCAAAGTCATAATGTACAATATCCATCAGTGATAATGTGTCTTGGTGTTCTTCCTCCGTTTCTCCACAGAATCCGGTAATTATATCGGTTGAGATCGCGCAATCAGGAACGATGCGTTTTATCGCGTCTATTCTTTCCAAGTACCACTCTCTACTGTATCCACGATTCATTCTAGCCAGCACATCTGTATTGCCGGATTGAACCGGTAAATGAATGTATTTGCAAATGTTCTCATACTTGGCCATGATTTCCAATACATCATCCGTCATGTCTTTAGGATGAGATGTAGAGAATCTGATTCTGAGATCTGGTGAAACCAAGGCAACTTTTTCCATGAGCTGAGCAAAGTTCACCGTAGGTTGACTTTCATCTTTTACTTCGCCTTTCGATGTTAAATTCCAGCGATAACTATCAACATTTTGACCTAGTAAAGTTACCTCTCGATAACCGGCATCGAAAAGATCCTGACATTCCTTTACAATTGTTTCAGGGTCTCTTGATCTCTCTCGACCTCTTGTAAAAGGCACTACGCAGAAAGAACACATGTTATCACATCCGCGCATAATCGTAACAAAAGCCGATACACCGCCTTTGTCCATCCTAACGGGAGAAATATCTGCGTATGTCTCATCTCTTGAGAGAAGAACATTTACAGCTTTTTGTCCGCTTCCAACATCTTCGATCAAATTCGGCAGATCTCTATAGGCATCCGGGCCAGCTACAAGATCGACTAATTTCTCTTCTTCAAGAAGGGATTTTTTTAATCGCTCGGCCATACAGCCCAAAATACCGACAACCATTTCCGGTTGTTCTTCTTTTCTCTTTTTAAATTCACTCAAGCGATTTCTAACCCGTTGTTCGGCATTATCACGAATGGAGCAAGTATTGATAAGAACAATGTCCGCCTCATCCACATTACGTGTTGTCGTATACCCCTCATTGGTCATGATCGAAGCAACTACTTCACTGTCTGAAAAATTCATCTGGCATCCATAGCTTTCGATATAAAGCTTTTTTCCGCCAGTTGTTTGATCTGATTCTATCAAGGTAGCTTCACCTTGTCTTCCTTCGTCGATCACTTTATTCATTCCCGTCTCTAACATATTGTATGTTCTGTAAGCGTGCAAAGGTAACAAATATTCGATTTCATGCCAAAATGACAGTATTAGTTCTGTTAATTATTTTAAATTCTTTAACCATAGGTTAAAATATATAAGTGTAACTTTTTCATGAATTGAAACGTTGAATTTTCGGGTTTTATCCTCTTATTTTGCAATCCAAACCAGCTCAAAGAACTGTATATGCCGAAAAATCTTGTAATTGTCGAGTCACCTGCCAAAGCCAAAACCATAGAGGGGTATTTAGGGAAGGATTTCGTTGTTAAATCCAGCTATGGTCATGTAAGAGATCTGGCTAAAAAAGGAGTGGCGGTCGATGTGGACAACCATTTTAAACCCGATTACGTTGTTTCGGCGGATAAGAAACAGGTTGTAAGTGAGCTTAAGAAATTGGTGAAGGAAGTTGATACGGTATGGCTAGCAACCGATGAGGACCGTGAGGGAGAGGCGATTTCATGGCATTTGTATGAAACTCTTGGGCTTGAGAAAAAGGATACACGAAGAATTACCTTTAACGAGATCACGAAATCTGCAATCACAAAAGCGATCGAATCTCCGCGCGAAATTGATCGTCATTTAGTGGATGCACAACAAGCCAGACGTGTACTTGATAGGCTAGTGGGGTTTGAACTATCGCCCGTATTATGGAGAAAAGTTAGGCCGAGTCTTTCTGCAGGTCGTGTTCAGTCTGTTGCTGTTAGGTTGATAGTAGAAAGAGAAAGAGAGATTGAAGCGTTTAAGGTTGAAGATTTTTATCGTGTCAACGGTATTTTCTCATCATCAAAAGGTAAAATAAAGGCGGAGCTGGATCATCAGTTGAAAAATGAAAATGAAGTCAATGATTTCATGTCCAAAGCGCAATATTCATCATTTGCGGTCTTGGACGTTCAGACAAAGCCTGCAACCAAAAAGCCAGTAGCTCCATTTACGACTTCGACCCTGCAACAGGAGGCAAGTCTTAAACTTGGCTTCAGCGTTACGCGTACTATGAGCGTTGCCCAAAGATTGTATGAATCAGGAAAGATTACATACATGAGAACGGACTCTGTAAACTTATCTGATACGGCGATTAATGGTGCTAAAGCTGAGATCTCAAGTGCTTATGGCTCTGAGTACGTAAAAACTAGGAAGTATACCACAAAAAGTGCCGGTGCACAGGAGGCTCACGAAGCGATCCGTCCTACAGATTTCTCCGTTCATACAATTGATGAAGACAGAGATGAATCGAGGTTATATGATCTCATCTGGAAAAGAGCTATCGCATCTCAAATGTCAGATGCAGAGCTGGAAAGAACGACCATTAGGATTTCTGGAAGCGGTTTGGACAATGATTTTCTTGCAAAGGGAGAGGTTATCAAATTTGATGGATTTCTTCGAGTATACATGGAAAGTGACGTGGATGATGAAGAGGATGAGGTTTTGGAAGGGTTGCTTCCAAAAGTTGATGC
>SBGS01000271.1 GCA_006226555.1 Bacteroidota bacterium | reverse complement strand
TCATTCTCAAATTTCAGCTTTGTACTGTTAAGCACTCCGATTCCGCTCACTGAAACCTTCAACCCTTCTTTGCCCAATAATTTAGCAAGATGATCCAGCTCCTCCTGTGATACTTCCTCTCTTTCAACCAATACGATCGCATTATCGAGATCTCCTCCTTTGATCAGATTGTTTTTCGCCAAGTACTCAAGCTCTCTTAAGAATACGAAAGTACGACAAGGGGAAATCTCCTCTTTAAACTGACCAATGTTATATATGGTAGCGTGCTGCGTCCCCAGCACAGGTGACTTGTAATCTACCATTACAGTCAGACGGTAATTCACGTCCGGAACCGCAAGAAACTCAATTCCTTTCTCTACATCTTCCCATGGAATATTCTCATCAAGCTCAAGGTATTCTCTCTCCGCATTCTGTTCAACGTAACCTATTTTTTCAAAAGCTTCCACATACTGACCCGAACTACCATCCATAATCGGAATCTCCGGTCCGTTGATCTTAATTAGTGCATTGTCTACCTGACATCCGTACAACGCGGCCAAAATGTGTTCTGTTGTATACACTCGCGCACCATCTTTCTCTAAAGTTGTTCCACGTTCTGTTCCTACCACCAGGTCACAATCCGCAGGAATTACAGGCTCACCATCAAGGTCTACACGTTGAAACTTATATCCGAAGTTCTCAGGAGCAGGCACGATTTCCATTTTCACCTTTTCTCCCGTATGAAGCCCGACACCTTCAAAAGTAACTGTCCCAGAAAGGGTACGTTGCATTTCAGTCATTACTCTTCGTTTGCTTGATTTTTAATGTTCTTTTCTATTGCTTTCAATCGATCCATGATCTCCGGTAATTTACGGAACCCAATGTACGACTTCTTGTATTCTTTGTTGTCAAATGCAGGAGACCCCATAATGATCTTTCCATCTTCCACATTTCCTCCTACTCCACTTTGAGCTGCGATCATAACGCGATCACCAATCTTGATATGCCCTGCAAGTCCTACCTGACCTCCGATCATCACATTTGACCCTACCTTTGTTGATCCTGCAATACCTGCCTGCGCTGCCAATGCAGTATTCTGCCCTAACTCAACATTATGTCCGATCTGAACAAGGTTATCCAGCTTAGTACCTTTACGAATAACCGTACTTCCCATTGTTGCTCTGTCAACAGTCGTATTGGCTCCGATGTCCACATTGTCTTCGAGGATGACATTTCCGATCTGAGGAATACGCTGGAAAACACCATTTTCATCCGGAGCAAAACCAAATCCATCCGCACCGATGACAGCTCCAGAATGTATTGTGCAACCATTACCTATTACACAATCTCTGTACACTACTGCATTCGGGTGGAATATTGTGTTGTCTCCTACGGTTACATTTTCACCTATGTGGACTCCTGAGTAGATCACTACATTATTGCCGATCTTAGCGCCTTTCGATATATATGAAAATGCACCTATGAAACAACCTTCTCCCACATTCGCCTCAGGACTTATAAAGCTAGGCTCTTCTACACCCGGCTGAGGACGTTTCATTTGATCATAAAACTCCAAAAGCTTCGCGAAACAAGCATAAGCATTTTCAACACGTATCAATGTCAACGTAGCTGGAAGATCTGCTGATGGTTTGAAATCATTGTTCACAATACAAATACTCGATCCTGTCGTATAGATGTATTCTTCGTATTTCGGATTGGATAAAAAGGACAACTCTCCGGGCTTTCCCTCCTCGATCTTTGCTAAACCATGTACTTCTACATCGGAATTACCCTCAACCTGACCTCCGAGTATACCTGCAATCTGTGATGCACTAAACTTCATTCGTCAAAAATATAAAAACGCTCTCATGTTACCCAAGCGCAAAGGGTGTTTTATCAACACCAAATTTTTAAAGGTCTTCGTTACACTCAACCATCCCTTCTTCTGTATCGAATCGGGTGATATTGATTTTATTCTTATACCAGATCGCCTGAACGCCAATTGTTCTGCCTTTCTTATCTGTAAACCAGATATACTGTTCAGGTTTTGGGCGCTTAGAAAGATCACACTTTCCGAAATCTATCTTTCCGGATGATTTGATCATGGCAAAGATCTCTTTAGGAGCGATCAATCCTAATTCTTGTTGCTGACATGTTACCAGTTTCGTTGAATCAGGATACACAAGATTGTCATCGTTTGGAAATCTAAGGATCTTACCAAACCCCTCAGAGCTTGTCTCTACTTTCTTAGCATCTTTACCTAAGTGAACTTCACTGATAAAACTCTCGTAAGGCAACGAAAAGAGATAAGTCACACCATCCTTTTCGATGTAATACACTTTATCATCTCCGTCTTTTTTACTCTTACTAAAATCAACCTCACCATCGTTCAATACCTCCACTACATCTTTAAGGGTAATTCCTTTTTCTAGTAACTGTGCTTCGGTTGACTCAGAAACAACGACCAGGCGATCAAGCACTGCGTTTTTCACGCGATTCGAAGGCAACCATGAACATCCCCTGTTCTGAAAAAAGAAAACAAGGAATAACATACCTATTAGGAATCCAAAACCATAATAGGTCAACCTTCTCCAAAAATTTGTCATAATACTGATTTGTCACAAAAATAAAAAAGCCGCCCCATAAGAGACAGCTTTTAATGTTTTTGATTGCGTTATTCTTAAAGAATAGCGTCAAGCTTTTGTGTCAACTGCGCTTTTGGAACAGCTCCTACAGATTTATCTGCAACCTGACCACCTTTAATAAACAATACAGTTGGGATATTTCTAACCCCAAACTGAGCAGCTACAGCAGGATTGTGATCTACGTTCACTTTTCCAACTACTGCACGACCATCGTACTCACCAGCCATTTCTTCAATAGCAGGACCGATCATACGACAAGGTCCACACCACTCCGCCCAGAAATCAACCACTACCGGTTTATCTGAATTCATTACAAGCTCCTCAAAGTTCGCTTCTGTAATTTCTAATGCCATTTCTATTCAATTTTAGTTATTAGTTGCTCTTGTGAGCATAAAATTAATTTTTTCCTTTTCAGACAACAACTTTGCCACAAAAAATATCCTGCATTCTTGTCAGGCTAAGCTTAAAACTTTTTCATGGTTTTTTGATTGTCCGTCTGGATACAATAGTACGCAGCACCCACTGGCAGCTCAGCTCTCTTTAACCTGACAATATTTCCTCCCGGTGTACAAGTCCCTTCATCCAGACTGCCAATTTCTTCCATATCTTCATTCAACACCACCAACCGAAAATCCTTTGGATTGTCAGCAGTAAAGTAGAATGTATACTCATCATTTTCCTGGTCGACCTCCACTGTATACAACACCAGATACTCTTCCTTAACAGGATTCCCTTTCCCTAAATAATTCAAGAGCTTTCGGTATGCGATCACGATCACCAGCAATGCAAGCGAAACGTATAATACACCAAGTAAAATTTCAGTAAACGAAAGTCCAACAAGATTTATTCCCATCATAATGCAATTACACCTTCAAATTTAGCAGCCATTTCATAACGTTCGATCACATGATCAGCAGAAAGCATTAATTCGGTTCCTGTTAAGCTCATGTATTTGTCATTCTTTGATGGTTGCAACCTAATATCCGCCTCATCACTAAACAGGGAAGAAACCTGCGCGATCTTCTGTGGTTCGTTCAAAACAATAAACTTGAACATGTATACCGATGGCCACTCTTGCAGCTCCAGTTGTATTTTTAGTTTGTCAAACATTTTCCTTTATTTTTTCATTTAAACTGATCCAACGATCAATCTCATGCGCAAGAAGATCATCGTAATCATTAGTTATGTCGGAGAAAAGTCGATTTCCTTTCATATCGTGCTTCTCTATTTCTTGAATCAGGTACATCGGATCAGGCACTTTACTGAGCATCACCTCTCCCGGCTCCCTAACACTTCTTTCAGCGATCAGAGCCGCCATTTCCTGTGTCAAGCTCATTAATTTCTCTGCCAAAAGCTCCAGAAAGTATGGATCCGGGGTGCGAAACATGGCCGTAAAACATTGGTTTTGAGCATCGAAATAAGACTTAAAAACTTCCGAGATCGAATCACCACCAACTTTGACCTGAGGAACAATATCGTTTCCCTCAAACACTTTCTCTAACAAAACGCTAGCCGCCTGGGCGTCATTTTTCAGCTTTTGAATGCGCTTTTGAAACAAAGACGGCAGAGGGACCTTGGTACGAAAAAAATTAAGATGTTCCATGAAGCGCTCATCCCAGCAATCTTCAATATCATCACATCCGTGATAGAATGATAAGGCCTCTTCCCTATTCATTACCCGTTTGCTTTTCTTTTTTCTCCTGATTCTTGCGCATTCGAATATTCAAAAATTCCACCAGCAAGGCATAAACCATGGCAAAGTAGATATATCCTTTTGGAATATGCTGACCAAATGCCTCTGCAACGAGTATAACACCAATCGTAACAAGGAATCCTAAAGCGATCATCTTGATCGTTGGTCGGTTATTGATGAACTCCGAAATCGGCTTTGCAAACAACAACATGATGATCATAGAAAGTATCACCGCAAGATATATGATCACCATTGGATCGTGTCCCGTTTCTTTTGCGATACCATTGGTCATACCGATCGCTGAAATAATGGAATCAAAACTAAACACAATGTCGATCATCACTATTTGCGTGATCACACTGCGCAGGGTTGTTCCTTTTTTCGCGCTATGCTCATCATGACCAACTACACTGTCGTGCATTTCTACCGTACTCTTATAGATCAGAAAAAGCCCCCCGATCAATAAAACCAAGCTTTGTCCCGAAATAGGAATACTGAAAACATGAAACAAAGGAGCGGTCATCCCCATGATCCATGCAACAACAGTGAGTAAAAAGAGTCGCACGATCAGCGCAAGGGATAAACCAATATTCCTTGCCTTTCGTTGCTCCAGTTTTTCAAGTTTGTCGGAAACAATAGAAATAAAGATGATATTATCGATACCCAATACGATCTCCAATAAAGAAAGTATTATGAGGTATAAAATTCCGCTCCAGGTCAATAAGATCGCAAAATCCATTGTTTAGTTTTTTAAAGATTTAAAGAAGTTTCTCAAGACTTCGGCATTTGTTTCTTTTGGTGTAAAGACTTCAAGCAAGACCGGTTTTTCAGCTTCTTCGAGTAGCTCTACCATTCCTAGCTCAAGTGTTGATAGATCATTTGCTTTGATATATTTCAACCCGTGTGCTTTGCAAATATGTTCAGCCGATGTTGTATGAGCTGCTTCAAAGAAACGTTCCAGCTGAGGCGTTTTTGACGGCCCATCAATGATCCGAAAAATACCTCCACCCCCATTATTGATCAAAACGATCTTCACATTGCTACCGAGATAAGCATTCCAAAGCGCATTACTATCATAGAAGAAAGATACATCTCCTGTTAAAACAACATTTACTTTATCGGGATGTGCAGCAGCATAACCTACTGCCGTGCTGATCGAACCATCGATCCCCGAAGTACCTCGATTCGACAAGTAAGTAATCCCCTTTATCGGATCAAACAGCTGACCATAACGAACCGGTGTACTATTTGCCAAATGAACGTTTGTACCCTCAGGAATTGAGTCAAGTATAATATCAAAAGCCGTCAGATCAGAAAAAGGTGCCCCATCTACATAAGTCCTCATTCGATCCTGATTCTCGAAATCCAGTTGCTTCCATTTGGCTCCGAAATTACTTTTCGGCAAACCGGAACGTTGATCCAACAAATGCTGTAAAAATGGGACTGTTTCAGCATATACCTGAGCTGTCTTCTTGAAAAAAGTATCCATTTGAAGAAAACTGGTTGACACATTCCAATGATACTTCAGACCTTCGGCATTTCGCAAAAACTGTTTAATTCTTTTTGAGACGATCGCACCTTCCAGTGTCACCAAAAGATCCGGTTGAAACCCCAAGATATCGGATTCATTTAAAGCTGCTAACGATCGATCGATGCAATGGTTAAATTGAAGATCTACAGCATTTGAAGTACATTCTGTCAGAACAGCAACTGAAGGATCTGAAGCCAGCTCTTTCAAGAGCAGATCTCGTCTTGCTAAAGGTTTCGCTTGACCTACAAGGATCATTTTCCGTTCGCTCTGATTCCACTGTTCAATCAGTTCTTCAGATAAACCTTCAAAAGGATTTTTTTCAACGTTAAGGCGACGAACAGCCGGACGCTCATTCTCAATCGATTCATACAATGGCTCTTCAAAAGGAAAATTGAA
>SBGS01000028.1 GCA_006226555.1 Bacteroidota bacterium | reverse complement strand
ATCTTTCTGAATTCAGCAGTTTTGGCTCTTAACTGATCGTCTGAGAGAGATTGCAGTTGTGTGTAATATCCATTTGCTTTATCGATAATGGGTTGATATACTTTTCTATCCTTTGAAGATTTGTCACCCAAAATGGATTTAAGAAGATTAGAGATCATGCTCGGCAATAATTTTAAGAAGCCGTAAAGTTAACAAATCGTCCTTAACGCGCTTTCAATTTGATTCAGGATTTGTCATAAATCGTTCCAATTCGAATTCATCTGACAAATTGACAAAATTCCAAAGGATGACTTTCAAACCGATTAAACGATTTATCTTTGCGCCATGCATGAAAAGATTTTAATCCTCGACTTTGGTTCTCAGTACACACAGTTGATAGCTAGACGTGTACGCGAGTTAAATATTTATTGTGAAATACATCCATGGAACAAGGCCCCGGAGATCACTTCTGACGTAAAAGGAGTTATTCTTTCAGGGAGTCCTTTTTCTGTGCGAGACGAAAAGTCACCAAAGCCAAATTTGGATGCGATAAAAGGGAAATTGCCTCTTCTCGGAGTTTGTTTTGGAGCACAGTATCTAGCTCACAACTTTGGGGGTGAAGTATTGCCTTCAACGATAAGAGAATATGGTAGAGCGAATCTTTCTTATGTAGATGACCAGCATCCGTTGACCAAAGAAATGTCTCAGCACTCTCAGGTATGGATGTCACATGGGGATACAATCAAAGTTGTTCCGGATAATTATACGATCATAGCAAGTACGAACGATGTTCGTGTTGCGGGTTATGCAATCGACGGAGAGCAAACATATGGTATTCAATTTCATCCGGAGGTTTACCACTCTACTGAGGGTACTAAACTGTTGAAAAACTTCCTGGTTGATATCTGCGGATGCAAACAAGACTGGACTCCATCTGCATTTGTCGAGGAAACAGTAGAATCTCTGCGCAATCAATTAGGGAATGATCGTGTTATTCTCGGATTGTCGGGAGGTGTCGATTCATCTGTCGCAGCTGTTCTTCTCAATAAAGCGATCGGGGACAACCTGCACTGCATTTTTGTCGATAATGGCTTGCTCAGAAAGAATGAGTTTGCAGCGGTTTTAGAGTCCTACAAAGGCATGGGGTTAAATGTGAAGGGAGTTGATGCAAGTCAGAAGTTTTATGACGCGCTAAAAGGCTTGACTGATCCTGAGGCAAAACGCAAGGCCATCGGAAAAGTATTTATCGATGTCTTCGATGAAGAATCCAAAGGGGTTGAAGATGCGAAGTGGCTTGGACAAGGTACTATCTATCCTGATGTGATAGAGTCCGTTTCGGCTTCAGGTGGACCAAGTGCTACGATCAAATCACATCACAATGTAGGTGGGTTACCGGATTACATGAAGTTGAAAGTAGTTGAGCCGTTAAAGCTGCTATTTAAAGATGAAGTACGTCGCATAGGACGATCTATGAATATTGATGAAGCGATACTTGGTCGTCATCCTTTCCCTGGTCCTGGTCTTGGTATTCGTATTTTGGGAGAGGTAACGAAGGAAAAGGTTGCTATACTCCAGGAGGTGGATCATATTTTTATTAGTTCGCTCAAGGAGAGTGGATTGTATGATGATGTGTGGCAGGCTGGGGCGATCTTCTTACCGGTTCAAAGTGTTGGTGTAATGGGGGATGAAAGAACTTACGAAAATGCAGTAGCATTACGTGCGGTAACCTCAACAGATGGAATGACAGCAGACTGGTGTCACCTTCCATATGAATTCCTGGCAAAGGTTTCCAATAAAATAATCAATCAGGTTAAAGGAATAAATCGGGTTACTTACGATATATCATCTAAACCACCTGCAACCATCGAGTGGGAATAAGCCATGGCACGCGAATTGTAAATTGAATTTGCGTAATTTTGACCTATGATTAGATTTCTGTCTACGTTAGTCCTGCTGACAATTACCATTTTTGCTCAGGCTCAACCGGGTGTTGCTCCCGTAAAAGTTATTGATGGTAAGAATTATTACATCCATACTGTGGAACCGGGGAATACCCTTTTTGGTTTGCAGCGCATGTACGATTGTCCCATGGAAGAGATCGTTAAGGCTAACAGTGGAGAGCTTGAGGGTGGGCTGAAAGTCGGTCAACAGGTCAAAATTCCGGTAAAATCATCTTCAGAGAATTCCGTTACAGCGGAACAAAAGACAAGTAGCTACAAAATTAAAGGAGGTGAAACACTCTATGGTATTTCAAGAAAGTTCGGTACTACAGTGGATGAACTCATTCGCTTGAATCCGGGAGTTGAAAATGGGATTCAGAAAGGACAAGTTATAGTCGTTCCCGGTGAAAGCTCTGAGGAAGAAGAGGAGGAAGACGTTGTTGAAACAACAACCACCAACCCTTTCGTTGTGGAAGAAGATAATAATGAAGCCATAGAAGTAGTTTTTCAGGATTCGATCGTTCAACATAAAGTCCTTCAGCATGAAACAATGTACAGTATCTCAAAAAGATACATGGTTTCAGTGGAGGAGATCATGGAAATGAACAATTTAAGGTCAACGAATTTATCAGAGGGACAAGTTCTTAAAATTGCGATCAAACAGGAAAGAATTGAAAAAGTTGGGATCAAAGAAGTTCCTCCTGCCTATGACCCGAATGGATCTGGCGAACTTGTGTTTGACAGAAAAAAGCAGTATAAAATAGTTGTTTTAGCTCCTTTCTATTTGGATTATGGCACTGGTTACTCAGAGTATGTGTCAAATATGGCAACCCAGTTCTATATGGGAGCACAAATGGCAATAGATACTCTGCGCAGCAAGGGACTTAAAGCTGAAGTACATTTTATCGATACCAAAAATGATTCGACTCACGTTGTTAAGTTGTTGTCTGGTGCCGAATTCAAAAATGTGGATGTTATCATTGGACCATTTTTCCCTAAAACGCAAAAGATAGTAGCCAACTTCTGTAAGGAAAACAAGATCAGAATGATTCTACCGGTGACCGCTCCACAGAACCTTTTAAAGGATAATAGATTGGTATATAGTACGGTTCCGAGCGATGTGGATCTAATGCTGAGTACAGCAAAGCACTTAGCAGAAAAAGAAAAAGGAGCTAATATCATTCTGATCCAGGTGAACAAAGAGAAGGACAAGGAGCTCTACAACGCATTCAAGGAAAATTATAATGCTATCGCTAAGTCAACCGGTGCTCCAGCGTTGCGTGAAACGACAATTGAAAATGTAAAGAACCTCATTGTCAGAGGATCGAAAAATATTTTTGTGGTACCGACGAATGACAAGAATACCGCAATGTCATTCATGAATACCTTGAATAAATCGGCTTTTAGATCTTCGGCGAATGACTTAGTTATATACGGTACGAAGGATTGGATGAATTTTTCTGATGTGAATGGGATTTATCGTGAAAAATTCAATTTTCATTTCTTATCGAATACTTATTTGAATTACAATGACAAGTATATAATTGGAGTAAACAGAAATTTCAGAAAAAAATATAACACTGATTTATCTAGAATGGCTGCTCAGGGTTATGACATCATGTTGTATACCGGAGAAACTATGTTAATGGAGAGGCAAACTCCCCACCTGATAATGAATAAATTCGATTTTATTCAAAAAGGTGAGTCAGGAGCGCTTATCAACATGAGTTATTTTGTTCTAGAGCAGGAAGAGTTTGAACTGATCGATACCCAATCTGTTGTAAATGGAGAAAGATAAGATCGCTTCTGAGTTCAGATTACTTCAAGATTTTATTTGTTCTGAGCTGGAAGCTCTGGATGGAGCTGCCCATTTTCAAGAAGACATCTGGGAAAGAGAAGGTGGAGGAGGAGGAAGAACTCGTATAATCCAGCTTGGAGGTTTGATAGAAAAGGGAGGAGTGAATTTCTCAGAGGTAGAGGGTAAGGTCTCAGATGAAATGAAACGTTCAATGGGTATTCAGGCTGACTCCTTTTATGCTACTGGAGTTTCAATCGTCTTGCATCCGGAAAATCCTCATGTTCCAATTATTCACATGAATGTCAGATACTTTGAACTTTCTAATGGCAATTCATGGTTTGGAGGAGGGATAGATTTAACACCACATTATATTATACCCGAGAAAGCAACTGAATTTCACAAAGATTTGAAGGACATTTGTGATAAGTATCACTCAAGCTTTTATTCGAAATTTAAAGATTGGGCTGATGACTATTTCTTTATTCCTCACAGAAATGAGACCAGAGGAATTGGAGGTATTTTCTTTGATCACTTAAAGCCGGGAGAACCTATTTCGAAGGAAGATCTATTACAGTTTTGTCTGGAATTGGGAAGGGCATTCCCATTAATTTACAGAGCTCAAGCTGAAGATAGAAGGTCATTAAGTGTTTCAGAAAGAGATAAAGTATGGCAATCACTCAGGAGAGGACGTTATGTAGAGTTCAATCTGGTTAACGACAGGGGTACTAAGTTTGGCTTGGTCTCTGGAGGCCGCACGGAATCCATTTTAATGAGTATGCCGCCAAGAGCAAATTGGGAATATTGTTTTGTTCCGGAGAAGGACAGTGAGGAAGAGTTTACTCTACACTGGTTACGAACAAAACACGATTATATTCAACAATAGTATCAGTTTTTGATTTTATTTTCACAGATTAGCAACCTGTTTGTTAAAATTGCGTCTTGACTTTGAAAATGTGAATTTTCAGGTATTTATTGTTGTCGTGGATGAAATTTTCCAGGCAACAATATTTTGATGTATTTTTATTACAAGGCTACGTATTTACTTAGAATATACTTAACTGAAGACTGAACAAAATGAAAACTACGCTAATCTTATTTTTTGTGTCTTATTCTTTCATGATGATGGCACAAACTTCCAATACTGAAGGTCAAGAAAAACAAATTCGAAGAGAAAAACCGACTTCAACAGTTGGTTCAAGCTCCGCTACGGCTCCACAGCATACGGAGAAACGAGTTGAATCGAATAATAGCGAATATCCCAAGACCATTAGAATTTCAAACAGGCCGTATTATCCAAATGAGCAAGTGGAATTGACAAGAGAAGAAAGGATAGCAGAGCTTGATCAAAGTATTTCATCTCTTGAAAGTAAAATTGCTCTTTTGGAGAGTGAAGATCCTGTTGCCAATGAGGCAGAGATTAATGAGAAGAAAGATCTATTAGAGAAACTTAGAAAGGAGAGAGAAGAGTTCTCGAAATAACATATTTACCTGATTAACGAATTATGAAAAAGTTACTTGGACTACTATTAGTATTTACGGGACTCTCTTTCGGACTATTTGCCCAGCCGGGAGGATGTGGATGTACGAACTGCCCTGTGGCAATTACCGATAATGGAAATTTCGACGCAAACATATTCATTCAAAATACAGGACCAAATACACTTGGTGTAGATAACTGTCTTGAATCAGTATGTTTTACTGTTACCCACACCTGGATCGGTGACCTTGATTTTACGTTGACAGCTCCGGATGGAACATGTTATATTATTATGGGAGATGCTAACAACAACGCGGGAGGTTGTGGTTCAAGTTGTGACAATATTGATGTTTGTATTACAGTTGGAACAGGTAATCCTGCCGGAACAGGTACTACAGAATATGCTTCTCTTGGAGGATCAGGGAGTAACTGCGTAAGTGGTAATTTTACAATTGCTACGGGTGTTACGAATACTGGAGCGGGAACTGCGTGCAATAATTCAACAACAAACTTGAATGCCTTCAATAATGGTTCGGGTACCGTGAGTGGTATGTGGACGTTAACTGTTGGTGATAACTGTGGTGCTGATGTCGGGTTTATTCAAGATTGGTCACTAAACTTCTGTGATGAAAGTGGTATAGACTGTTCTTCTACTCCTTTGTGTTTGATCAATAACTTTGATGCAACAATTGGAGCATGTGAATCTGCTACCGGTACATACAGTGTAACGGGTAATATTTCATTTTCTGATGAACCAACAAGTGGGAGTTTAGTGATCGAAGATTGTAATGGAAACATTGTATTTAATGACCCATACCCTTGGCCGGGATCTAACAGCGTTAACTATACAATTAATGGTTTAACTGCGGATGGTCAGCCATGTGATCTGACAGCATATTTTACGGCAGATCCCGCATGTGTTTTAGGTCCGCTTTCCTACACAGCGCCGGATTGTCCATGTAGTTTTACATCTATATCTTCCAACACTGGAGCATGTGAGACGGGAAGTGTGTTTACAGTGGACGGTGATTTTAGTTTTACAAACAACCCTGGTGGTAACATTACAGTAGAGATTACCAACGC
>SBGS01000189.1 GCA_006226555.1 Bacteroidota bacterium | reverse complement strand
TATACCCTGGACACAAACATGGAAATGATGCTGAATGTCTATTGGTTGGCTGAAGCATCGGGACAAGCATATGCTACTCCGCCATCAGTTGCAGGGTGGCCGGCTTATTATCAGGAACCGGTTTTTTATAAAATGTGGGTGAATTCAACTACGCTGAAGCTAAGATTTGACGCATCGGCATTTGTTACTTTGTTGACCGGAATACCTGTAAACGGAGAGTTCTATAAAATAAATTCCTTGGGGTTTGTAAATGGTCTTTCAGCTCCGGATGATCCGAATGTCGTTATCGACGATATCGCAGACGTATTTTGCCCGAAAGGACTAACGGTTATGCAGAAGCTTATCTTAAAAGGTATATTAACCGGTGGGGGTCCGGACTCTGCTTGGTCATCGGCTTATGGAAATTATCTGGCGGACCCTGGAAATGCCACCCTGGCCTCAACTGTCAGAACTAAGGTAGATCAGGTTTTATATAATGTATTCCAAATGCCGGAATACCATGTGATGTAACCCTAAATGAAGTGATATGAAAAGAAGAGACTTTGTAAAAAATATGGCTATTGCTTCAGCAGGGACACCCATCTTGTTGAATAATATTAAGCTCCAATCTATCGGAAAGAAATTATTTGACGTTCCTAAAGCAATTGAAGATCGTGTACTTGTGATTATTCGATTGAATGGGGGGAATGATGGTTTGAACACCGTTATTCCAAGAGATCAATATGCAAATTTGACGATACAGCGTAGTAATGTTCTCATTCCGGAAACATCGGTTCTGCCGCTAACAACGGAGGTAGGTTTACACCCCGTTATGACAGGTATGCAGACTATGTATAATGACGGAAAGCTGGGGATCATTCAAAATGTAGGGTATCCTGAGCAAAACAGATCTCATTTCCGTTCAATGGATATTTGGACTTCAGGATTGATCGATAATGATCCTAATACGGGTTGGCTTGGACGCTTTTTTCAGAATGACCATCCAAATTATCCTACTGGTTATCCCAACACAACGTATGACGATCCATTTGCGATCAGTATGGGTTATGAGGTATCAACAACATGTCAGGGCTTGATCGCTAATTTTAGTCATGCAGTAAGCAATCCATTTGACAACTTTAGCTTACAAACATCGGGATCTACAAATGATGGAACATATTATGGGTCGCAGATCGAATATCTCGTTCATTTGATCGATCAGGCCAATGAATATGGTTCACAGATCAATACTGCGGCCAATGCCGGTAATACTTTGGCAACTTATCCAAATACAACACTGGGTGATCAATTGCAATACGTTGCTCAAATGATCTCTGGAGGGTTGAAGACCAAGGTATATATCCTTAATATCAATGGATTTGACACACATGATTCTCAGGTATCTGCGACGGATACGACTACCGGAACTCATGCGCAGTTGTTGCAAACATTATCGGATGCTATTGTGGCTTTCCAAACAGATCTTCAGCTACTTGGACTGGAAGATCGTGTGGCCGGAATGACATTCTCGGAATTTGGTCGTCAAATTGCTTCTAATGCAAGCCGAGGAACAGACCACGGTGATGCGGCTCCTTTGTTCTTATTCGGATCTTGTTTGGAAACCAATATCATGGGGTCGAATCCGACAATAGGCAGCTCGATCGTGAACCAGGCGGGAATACCGATGGAATTCGATTTCAGAGATATATACGCATCAGTACTGAGAGATTGGTTCGGTGTTGATACAACTACCATTCAGTCATTCTTTGAGCACACGGTTACATTCCATAATGTATTAGGAGCATGTAATCTGAGTGTAGAAGAGAAGACCCTTGAAATGGATGAGGCACTGCTATATCCGAACCCATGTACGAACAGTACTACAATTCGATTCAGAAGTGAAGATGAATGGGTGCGTATAGATGTATTTGACATGAGTGGTAGAGTAGTAGCAACGGTTCTCGATGGGAATATCGCTCCAGGTAGCCACGACATTTATTTTGAAACGAGAGATCTTCAAATGGGTGAATATATTGTTCAGATCAGGAAGAAATCAGGAAACATTCAAACAAAGCTTATCAAGAGTAGATAGGTAGAAAATAAAAAAGGGAGCATTTAGCTCCCTTTTTCTTTATTTGAATGTCAATTATTGTCCTTCGAATTCCTGCATTAACTCTTCTTGAGTTGTCTCAGTATATCCATCAGGGATCACCATGTCAAAAAGTTTCTTGTCTTTGATTTTCTTCGCGAATTCCAAAGCAGTAATACTCATTGTCATTCCGTTCGTAAGCACCTCCATTTGTAGTGGGAATCCAGGAATCTTGTTATTCAACATTGTCTGCCCTTCCTTGTTAACCTCGATCTCCTCTGTAACCCAGAATACGCTCTCATTTCCTTCTTCATCCGTCATGATCGCTTTTTTACAGGTATAACCTAAGATAACTTTTGTTTCTTCCGTCACTGTGATCTCCATGTCAGGAGTTTCTTCGCTTTCTTCGGCTTCATCCTCAATGCTTGAACGGTATGCTGTATTCCCCATCATACCTGACATGAGTGTTAATGATTCTTTTTTGTCCGCATCACTGATCACGACTGTAGTCATCAATGAACCCATAGTCATTTCAGATCGTGATTTTGTTCCTTTGAAATAAAGGTCCAATGTAGATCCTTGCATCATAGCAATACCCATTGCCATTTCAGGATTGTCAGAAGTCATCTCGATTGAATATTTCACGTGCCCTTCAGATATTTGGGCAGATACTGTGATCGCTGTAAATACAGCAGCGATAACACTTAAAATTTGTCTTTTCATTTGAACTGAATTATTATCTGGCCACAAGTTACAACAAAAGTGCCAGAGTCATTTTAATTAATGGTTTTACGTAAAAAAACTTTGAAGATCGGGTACCAGATGGTATAAGCGGTTGTATTAACCTCCTGTGAACCACTTAAAAAGGTCGTTCCCATTGGCATAGATCACCAAGGCAAGAATTAGAAAGAAACCGATGTATTGTGCATACTCTAATACTTTTTGAGGCGCTTCTTTACCGGTTATCATTTCGTATAAAAGGAATACGACATGTCCTCCGTCTAAAGCTGGTATTGGTAGAATGTTCATGAACGCCAGAATAATAGAGATCAATGCTGTGTTCATCCAAAAGATCTCCCAATTCCAGGCAGAAGGGAACATATTTCCAAGAGCACCGAAACCACCCATCGAACCTACACCTTTCTTAGTGAACAAGAATTTCATTTGGCTGGCATAGTCACTTAGCGTTTGATATCCTTTTTGTGCACCTTTCCCAATACTTTCTGAAAAAGAGTAGTGAATATTCTTAACGGATTCAATATCAATAGGAGTTTCTCCCACAGGAGCAAAACCAATACTTCCCAGCATACTTACCTGAACTGTGAGTTGAACCGTATCCTTGTCTCTTAATACACTGGCAGTTACTTTCTTTCCCTTATTGTGATATAGAGATCCTACGATGTCATCAAAGAATTCTATTTTTTTATCAGCAATGGTCAATAATTTATCTCCTTCTTGAAAGCCAGCCTTCAATGATGGTGCAGCGTTTAACAGGGCTGTCGTTTCATTTCCTGCTATAGGGAGCTCGATCTCTTCTTTTCCGCGCTGCACTTTGACCAGATACTCTTGTTTCTTTCTGAGCTCTGATACTTCCACATCTTTAGTGGGTTTTCCGTCGATCTCAAGAATGACATCCTGTTTCTTTATGCCGATCAATTCATCTTCGTAAACAGTTGAAATATGCTGAATTGTTGTGCTTTTGTGACGTAATCCAACAGTAGGGAACGCTCCTTCAGTGAAGAGCTTGTAATCAATGTCTTCAGGAAGTGTTATCGTTTCAATTTTGCCATCCGCGTGCTGAACTTTCAAATTACGCTGACCTCTTAAAAGAAGACCTGCATTGATATCGTTGTAATTCATCACTGCCATCCCATCGATCTCAAGAATATTGTCTCCACTCTGGATCCCATATTTTTCCATGTATGGATGTACGGTCATACCTGCTTTAAGATCTGTAGATTTTATTTGATCCTCCCCCCAGGTATAAAAAACGAAGATGTAGATCAAAACCCCTACAATAACATTCACGACAACACCCCCTATCATAATGATCAATCGTTGCCACGCCGGTTTTGAACGAAACTCCCAAGGTTCTGCGGGTTTGGACATTTGTTCAGTATCCATAGATTCGTCGATCATCCCTGCGATCTTAACATATCCTCCCAGTGGAATCCAACCGATTCCCCATGTAGTTTCGCCAATCTTTTTTTTGAGCAGTGAAAACTTATAATCAAAGAAGAGGTAGAATTTTTCAACTCTGGTTTTGAAAATTCTGGCTGGAATGAAATGGCCGAATTCGTGTAAAACGATAAGTATTGAAAGGGATAATATCAGCTGTGCTGCTTTGATCCAGAAATCCATAATAAATTAAAATAGTTGATGAACAAATATACCGTTTATACAGTGGAATCTCCCAAGTGGAAATAGCCGTTTTCTTCAAAGTAGGTGATTATTGCATCTTTTAACAAATGCTGCTGCTGTTGATGGTCAAGAGGCGGCAACTCCTCCACGAGCTCAAAATGTGGCCAATTATCCTCGTCATTACCCAAGAAACGGTAAAAGCCATGAGGTTCGAGTAAGGTACAAATAGCGATGTGCATTAGATCTGTTTTTTCACTTTTAGAAAAATCCTTGTAGCCTACACCAAGTTCATTGACCCCAATTAAAAATAAAATTGAGGGCACGTCCATTTGCCCTGCTCCTATAGATTTTTCAATTTCTTTCTTCAGTTTTTGAAACCGAATTTCTACCTCATGATCCATGAGAACAAAGTTAGACGAATTCCATCTGTTTCCTTCTTTTGACGCCTTCAAATTTGTATTTTTGGTTTAAATCATTGACTTATGAAAAAATCGAAAATACTTTTAGGATTGCTGGCGGTAGTTCCTGCACTTATGTTTACTTCTTGTAAATCTGATGTTTCAGATGAAAATGCAGAACAGGAAAAAATGTGCATGTATGAATACAACAGCGGTACAACAACATTTGAGTGGACGGCTTACAAGTTTACTGATAAATCAGGAGCTGTTCCGGGGACATTTGATGATATCGAAGTAGAATTTGAGCCTTCGGAGGAACCAAAGGATGTAATCGAGTCAATTTCCTTTACGATCAATACGGCTAAGGTAAATTCACAGAATGAAGATCGTGACAAAAAAATTGCTGAGTTTTTCTTTAAGACGATCAACACACAAGAGATTACGGGGAAATTCAAATCTTTGAAAGAAAACGGAAAAGCTGTTGTAGAGATCGTGATGAATGGGATCGCATTTGATGTTGAAGGTGATTACACATTAAATGATGCAGATTTTACATTTGAAGCTGCCATCGATGTGTTAAACTGGAATGGTATGGCTGGTATTGAAGCACTCAATACAGAGTGTCTTGAGCTGCATAGAAAGGCGCCGGGAGAAGATTCTAAATTGTGGTCTGAGGTGAATTTAAAGCTTTCAACAAAACTTAAGTCGGACTGCTAATAGCTGCAAGTAATTGAATTATCTTGATCTCTTTATCGTAGCTGCACTCTTATGGGGTGGTTGGAAAGGATTTAAAAGAGGGTTTATCTATGAGCTCTTTACTTTCTTGTCTTTATTCATAGGTTTATATGCGGGTATCCATTTTTCGGAGTATGCGGTCGACATACTTACCAAGGATGGAGAAGCTCCCGGAGAATATCTGCCTATTGTTGCTTTCGCGCTAACATTTTTAGCAGTGGGTGCAATGGTCTATTTTGCCGGGAAAGCGTTGGAAAAAGTTATCAAGATTGTGCAGCTTTCCTTGATCAATAAAATTATGGGGGCTGTTCTTGGAATGGTCAAATTTGCCTTTTTCTGTGGTACGGCGATCATTTTGATAGAGTCCTATGATGAAAGAAATGACATTCTCACTGACGAGACGAAGTCCGGGTCATTATTGTATAATGCGGTACAACAGGTGGTGAGATCCACGATCCCGACATTCAATGAAAGTGCCCTTTTTCTGAAAGATGTACTGGTTGAAACTGAAGAAGCTCAGTCATGAAGCACGGGTTATTAATCGCTTTTCTCCTTTTGCTTCAATGGAACGTATGTGGTCAGTACGTGGGGCAATTTCCTTCCCTAAAAGACAAGCTTTTTGAGATCAAGATCAGGAAATCAGGACCTTTTATCGGACTGCAAAGAGGTAATTATACCAACTTTGAACTGGGAGGTGAAATGATCTGGAAAAAGGTACGGATATCCAAACC
>SBGS01000194.1 GCA_006226555.1 Bacteroidota bacterium | reverse complement strand
AAGCGGGCCTTCACGTTCTATACTCTCCACTGAACGACTTGTTTTGAATTTCATGCAACGCATGAGTGGAATTGCAACGCAAACGGCTTCCATTGTTGATCGCATAGCGGGGACAAACACAAAATTACTCGATACCAGAAAGACAACTCCTGGTATCAGGTTTTTAGAAAAATGGGCTGTTCGCATCGGAGGTGGGTTTAACCATAGATTTGCCTTGTACGATATGATCATGCTGAAAGACAATCATATTGATTACGCCGGAGGAATCACGAATGCCATAGAAAGGACAAACGCTTACCTTGAAGAAAAAGAGCTTGATCTTAAGATCGAGGTTGAGGTACGAGACATAAAAGAATTGGATGAGGTCTTACGTGTAGGAGGGGTGGATCGCATCATGTTGGACAATTTCACTCCGGATGAAATTCGTGAAGCTTTGAAATTGATCCCTGAACAATACGAAACTGAAGCTTCAGGAGGAATTACCATCGATACGATACGTGCTTATGCTGAAACCGGAGTGCAGTTTATTTCCGTAGGAGCTTTAACGCACAGTGTAAAAAGTCTGGACCTTTCCTTGAAGGCATCCTTTCATTAAAGATCATCGATCAGATCTTCTTTTTCTTTAGGATCCAGCTTGTCCAAGCCGTAAGGGAGGATAAATGACGCTCCAAGGATCACCATGCCCGCAATTACGATGATAAGCGCATATCGGATGTGAAATTGTTGTAAGATCAATCCAATGAAGGCAACGATAGATCCTGCCCAGTACAGGAAATTAAAAATAGGCCCCTGCTTGCCGGATTGAAACGAAAGCAGATTAAGTACTAATGCGATCGCACCGAATACCATAAAAAGTATACGTGCAGTCTGAACCGACATATATTCTCTACCTATCCCTCCGAAAAGGTTGATTGCAGTAATGAAAGCCAATGCAAAAGCGATAGAGGCAAAACGTTTGAGTAACATCATATCGACGATTCTTGATAGGTCCGTATATCCAGAAGAAAATCAATATCCTCTTCTATCTTATTTCCGATTACCACAACATTTGCTCCGGCTTCGTGCATCTCACGGATAGTTTCAATGTTTCGAATGCCACCTCCAATGATCAATGGTCTGTTCAAGGCAGAGATGGAGCGAATAACATTAGTTGGGATAGATTCCTTTGCCCCCGAACCGGCATCAAGATAAACTAGTTTTTTACCTTGTAAAATTCCTGCCTTAACCGTGTTGAGGATGATATTTTCCTTACCCGGCGGTATAGGTGTTGTCTGACTCACATATGCGACAGAAGTTGTGGTTCCTCCATCAATTAATATATATGCAGTCGGAATGATCTCGATATTCATATCGAAAACTTCCTGAGCAGAAGCAACATGATGACCGATTAAAAAATCGGGATTTCTTCCGGATAGTAGGCTTAAGTACAATAAAGCGTCAGCCTTCTCAGATACCTGGTGTGAAGCTCCAGGGAATATTACTACCGGGATCTTCGCGTGTTTCGTCAGGATCTCTATACAATGATTGAATTCATCTCGTGTAACAGTGCTGCCACCTACAAAAAAGAAATCTACGCCGGCAAATTCAGCTCGTTCGATAAGTTGTTGCAGGTCGCTCTCAGAAGGACATTTTTCCGGGTCGATCAAAACAGCAATCTTTTTGCTTTGAGAAATCAGACTATATATATAGGTATCAGACAAAAGTGATCGGTTGTTTATTGATCGTAACGATCATACCCTTATGTTCAAAGATATGCAATTTAATTTTTCGCTCGTGATCCTTGTTTAAGATCCGGGCATTCCAGCTGAGTCCATCTTTATCTTCTAAAAGAAGGTCTTTGGAGAATATGATCTCCTTTCTTCCTGCCAGTTTATACAAAGCCTCTTTTGCAGACCAGATCTTGGTCAACTCCATAGGGTCCGAAATATCAAAATAGTCACGCTCGTGGGCCGACAGGAATTTATCAGCCAATTGCGTGATCTGAGGTCTTGGCACTTCGAGGTCTAGTCCAACCTGAAACTCTTTGTTCAAAGCTATTCCAATAGTTCCATTACAATGGCTTACAGAAATGAATCCTTCAGAGTCAATGTAAGGAGCTCCGTGCTCATCGTAATGAATATGCTCAAAACCAAACAACTGATGGCGCAATATGCGTGTTGCTACGAATTCTCTTTTTCGCTTAATATGACTGAAAGTATGATACCGTTCGAGCTCAAGCTCAGTGAGTCTGTCAAGATATTCCGTCGGGTTGAAATCACTGTAATGCAGAAGATAGATCGAACTGGAACCGATGGTAATATGTTCTATTTCAAAGCTCATAGAATTGCTTGTGTCCAAAGGTAAAAATTTAGACGTGTATATTTTGTCTGAAATTCGTTTCAAACAAATTATATGTTTCTGAATAATGATTTAAGTTTGTAAGTAAGTAGAAATATTTGGACGGGAATTTTTTTAACATTTATTTAATCTCGGACTAATTTTTTCTATATTTACGCGCTTTACAAGCAACGTACTTTAACAAAATAAACTGTACTTATGTTAGGAAAACTCAACTTCTTACTTGTAAGTTTTTTACTTACAATGTCTTACAGTTTCGGACAAACAGGACTTGGTACCATTAAGGGTACTGTTACCGATGAAGACACTAAAGAACCGATTCCGTTCGCAAAAGTTATCCTGAAACAAAATGGCCTCGTTAAAGGAGGGGCTAATACCGATTTCGACGGTAAGTTTCAGATCAACTCCGTTGCAGCGGGTACTTACGACGTTGAAGTTCGTAATGAAACGGAAGGATATCAGCCACTTTCATTAGAAGGTGTTGTTGTTTCTTCTGACAAGATCACATTCCTGGATAACCTCACTATTGGTAAGGCAAAAGATGTTCAGGAGATCGAAGAGGTGAAAGTTGTAGCCTATAAAGTGCCGCTTATCGATAAAGATGGTGGTGCCTCAGGGGCAACTGTAACACGTGAGGATATCGCACGTCTCCCTGTACGTTCTGCAGCTGGTGTTGCAACAACAGTAGGAGGGGTAACATCTTCAGAGGGTTCAGGAGCACTTTCAGTTCGTGGATCTCGTTCAGATGGTACATATTTCTTTATCGATGGTATTAAAGTAAGGGGTTCTGCAAACCTTCCTAAATCAGCGATCGAAGAGGTAACGGTAATCACAGGGGGTCTTCCGGCTAACTATGGTGACGTTACGGGAGGTATTATCTCGGTAACGACGCGTGGTCCTTCAGCTAAATACTTTGGTTCTATCGAAGGTGTAACTTCAGGGTTCTACTTTAAAGGTGCTGATCCTGATGGATATGACGGAAAAGTTTTCGGATTTGATAAGTATGGTTACAACCTATTAGAAGGAATGTTCTCTGGTCCACTTTTGATGAAAAAGGATACAACAGGAGCAAAAACAAAACCACTTCTTGGATTCTTGGTATCTGCTAACTTGACTGATCAAGTTGATGCTCGTCCTATCGCAGGTGGAGGTTACAGAATTAAGAAAGATGTGCGTGATTCTTTGATCGCGAATCCTTTGCGTCCAACTGGAACTGGAACAGGAACATACCACAACGCATTGTTCTTGAGAAATCCGGTTGATGCTGATGGAAACCCAACTGAAGATTCTGATTTCGAAAAAGTTCCATGGAGAATGAACGCGCGCGGTACAACATTGTCAGCTCAGGCTAAGATCGATGTTGCTACAGGACCAAATGTGAACTTGACATTCGGTGGTTCGATGAACTACTCTTGGGGATCAAGCTATTCTTATTCAGGTTCACTTTTGAACTTCCAGAATTTTGGAGCATACAAATCATTAGATTACCGTGTATTTGGTCGTTTGACTCAGCGTTTCAATAACAATGAAGAGGGTAACAGCTCTAAGATCAAGAGTGCATTCTACTCATTAATGGTGGATTACTCGAAGTCTAAGGATGACGCTTACGATCCAAAACACCAGTACAACATCTTTAACTATGGACACGTTGGTACTTTCGTTACTACGCGTCGTCCTTCATACTCTTTCGATCCAACATTGCTTGCTTATGTACATGACGGATTCAAAGATGTTCGTGTAGATTTCACGCCTTCTGAAACGAATGCAGCGTTGGCATCTATTACAAATCAGTACTATAATATCTATGCTGATGATCCAATTGGAAATTATGAAAACCTATTCCAGATCCAGCAAGGTAACGCCTTGAGAAATGGTGACTCTCCGCAGAGTGTATACAACATTTGGAGTAACATCGGTTCCCCATACAACTATTTCGGTAAAACAGAGAACGATCAGTTCCGTATTACTGGTTCAGGTTCAGTTAACATCGGAGACCACTCGATCTCTCTTGGTTTCGAGTATGAGCAACGTTGGGACCGTGGATGGACTTCAGGAACATCTACAGGAGGTGGAACAAATGGACCTATCGGAATCTGGACTATTGCACGTCAGCTTACAAACTTCCACATTACGGAATTAGATGTGAACAGCGGTGTGTTGTCTGATTCAAACAGCTTTGAGTATATCACTTACGATCGTTTGAACACTGGATATGCCTACACTTCAGGTACTGGAGAGTACGGTGGTCAGGAGAACAGTGATAACCAGACTTTCTTTGATTACAATTTAAGACAATACTTAACTGAGCAAGGTTATATCACTGGAGGTGTAACAGGTACAGACTTCATCGATATCGATGCTTACGATCCTAACATCTATACGTTGGATATGTTTGCTCCGGATGAATTGTTGAATGGTGGTAACTCTTTTGTTTCTTACTGGGGATTTGATCATACAGGTAAGAAAGTTGGAGGAACAACAGATATCAATAAATACTTTAATGAATTTGACGAGAACGGAAACTACAAGCGTTTTGTAGGAGCTTTCCAGCCGATTTACATGGCAGGATACCTAATGGATAAGTTTGCTTTCCGTGATATCGTATTCAACGTTGGTGTACGTGTTGACGTGTTTGACGCAAACCAGCCGGTATTGAAAGATCCATACTTGTTCTACACTGCAAGAACAGTTGCTGAGGCGAAAGAAGTATTGGCGAACGACCCTGCATTATCATGGATCGATATTCCTGAATCAATGGGTGACGATTACGTAGTATACGTGAATGACGTAAACAACCCTTCAGCGATCAATGGATTCCGTAGCGGAGATACTTGGTACAACGCTCAGGGAGTTGAGATCGAAGATCCTAAATCTATTCGTGGTGCTGCTGGTATTGCTCCTTGGTTGATCGATCCAAGCTTGGAAACACCTACAGCTGATGCATTTGAAGATTACAAAGCACAAGTGAATGTAATGCCACGTATCGCATTCTCATTCCCTATCTCAGATGAGGCTTCATTCTTCGCACACTATGACATCTTGACAAAACGTCCTACTTCAGGATTCCGTTTTGATCCATTCGAATATCAGTTCATCAACGCTAGAAGTGCAACGATTGCAAACTCTAACTTGAGACCTGAAACAACAATTGATTACGAATTAGGATTCCAGCAAGTATTGACACGTACGTCTTCATTAAAGATCTCTGCTTTCTATCGTGAGCAAAGAAATAACGTACAGTTGATCAATGTTGTTGAAGCATATCCTGCAACTTACTCAACTTTCGGTAACCGTGACTTCGGTACTGTAAAAGGTATGACGATCGCTTACGATCTTCGTAGAACGGGTAACATTCGTATGACGGCTAACTATACATTACAGTTCGCGGATGGTACCGGATCGGATGCGACTTCACAGTCAGCTTTGATCACAGCAGGTCTTCCTAACTTACGTTTCGCTGCACCATACGACTTCGACCGTCGTCATGCGTTCAACGTAACATTTGACTACCGTTACGGTGGTGGATCTGACTACAACGGTCCTATGATCGGTAATTTTGCAGTATTGGAGAACACTGGTTTGAACATCGTTACAAACATTTACTCTGGTTCACCATACTCAAGCCAAACTAACATTACAAACGCTGCACAGTTCAGTCCTCAATATTTCGGATTGGATGGTATGCGTAACGGATCTCGTTTGCCATGGTCATACCGTCTTGACCTGCAGCTAGATCGCACATTCGAATTGGAAATGGGTAAAGAGGATAACAAGCGTCCTGTATTCTTGAACGTTTACATCCGTGCAACCAACCTATTCAACCAATTCAACGTGATTAGTGTATACCGTGCTACTGGAAACTGGGATGACGATGGATTCCTTGCTGCTGCACAATGGCAGTCTTCTATCCAAAACCAGTTGGATGAGCAGTCTTTCAGAGATTACTATCTAATGAAAGT
>SBGS01000139.1 GCA_006226555.1 Bacteroidota bacterium | reverse complement strand
CCTTAAATTAATTCTCATGATTCAAGTAGCTTGAGACGTGAAACAATAGCGTCTTTCGTATAATGCTTGATCCCATCGAAGGAAACCCCAGTGTTCAATTGAAAAGTTGCCGTGATTAACCCGCGTGTTTCCAGAACGCTCAATAGTTCGTGGATTGTATTAGAGTTCGAAATTTCCAGTATATCAGATATAGGACTTAGACATGTGTCGCCATTAGCAGAAGCTCGATCATATCTATCGAAAACTTCCTCCAAGCTTTTATATCCAGGAGCAGATAGCGTATACAACAAGGTAGGAATACTCTTTTTGTATACAAGTTCCAAAACTTTCTCTAGATTGAGACCTTCATCTTTTCCCTTGACCTTTAGACTGTAAAACCCAGTATGATCAGAAATACCGATATGCGGGGGTATTTTGTCCGCATGTAACACCCATAATGTCAGTGATTCAGAATGCCAAAGTGAAAGATCACGCTCCATTATTGGTCAATTTCTATAGTCCCGCTAAAGACACGCTCTGCCGGACCGATCAGATAAACTTCATTGAATCCATCACCATCCATTTTGGCCTCCACCGCCAAGTTCCCTCCTTTTGTAGACACTTCGATCCTTCCTGCTTCCAATCCGATTCTCTTCATTTGAGCTAAGGCACAGGCCGTTACTCCGGTACCACATGAAAGCGTTTCGTCTTCCACCCCCCTCTCATATGTTAAAACCCTTATGGTGTTCTTATTTTCTTCTCTTACTTGATTAACATTGATCCCATTTTCTCTGAAGCGATCAGAATAGCGAATACGTTTTCCAAACTCAACAATATCCTCGTCATTGCTGAAATCAATATAATGTGGTGATCCTGTATCTATAACAAATACACTTTGCTCTTCAGAAACACTGCGCACATCTGACATCTTTAAACTTACCAACCCAGTACCATCAATACTTGCAGCATGCACTCCATCTATCGCATCGAACACAGTATTTTGGTCGATCACTCCCAATTCTTTCGCAAAAGCAACTGCGCATCTGGCCCCATTTCCACAAAAACTCTGAGAACCATCAGAATTGTAGTAATCGACATAAAAATCAACTCCGTCCTTTTTATTCAACTTTATAAGTCCATCTGCTCCAACGCCAAATTTCCGATCACATATATATTGAATATCCGAAATCGACAAATTGTCATATTTACCTGACAAATTATCAAGCATAACGAAATCATTTCCGGTGCCCTGATATTTCACAAATGCAATTTGCTTCATGCTTCAAATGTAGGCACAATAAAGGAATCAGCATCAATTCACTTAACAATCTTTAACACGCACCTTGTACACGATATAGATGACATGGCGTTATTATTGCGTATCAAGGACGAATCAAAAGAATTGAATTATGAAACAACATTTGAAAATTTTCGGTATTGGTTTATTGGGTGGAATGTTACCACTATCAGTTTTATTGATCACACAAAATACTCAGGAAGCGGGATCCACAAGTACTTCGGGATATTTCTCAGATATTCCTGTTCACAAGACAACTTTTACAGGCGCCAATTCTATTCCTGCTGAAGACTTTGTTTTTGCTTCGGAAAACACTGTAAACTCGGTAGTACACGTAACCACAAAAGTAGTCACAACGCAATTTCAAAGAGATCCGTTTTATGAGTTCTTTTATGGTCCTGGTGCGGGAGGAAGAGAATTCAAACAATTTGGTTCCGGCTCTGGATCAGGTGTAATTGTTACAAATGATGGCTACATCGTGACGAACAATCACGTTATCGAAGATGCCTCTGAGATCGAAGTCACGCTTAATGACAATAGAAAATATAAGGCAAAGATCATTGGAACTGACCCCTCAACGGATATTGCAGTGATCAAGATAGATGAACAGGACCTCCCATCTGTTCCACTGGGAAATAGTGATGATATCCATATCGGAGAATGGGTTCTAGCGGTAGGAAATCCTTTTAATCTAACTTCTACCGTTACAGCAGGAATTGTCTCGGCTAAAGCCCGTAACATCAATCTACTTTCTGAAAGGACAAGCAAGGATATCGTACCGATTGAATCGTTTATTCAGACCGATGCTGCGGTAAACCCAGGTAACAGTGGCGGCGCACTCGTAAACACAAAAGGAGAGTTGGTTGGAATTAACACAGCCATCGCATCTCGCACCGGAAGTTATGCGGGATATTCCTTTGCTGTGCCTGTAAATCTGGTGAAGAAAGTAATGAGCGACCTAATCGATTTCGGTATAGTACAACGTGGTTATTTAGGCGTTCAGATCTCAGACATTACCCAGGATTTGAAAGAAGAAAAGTCACTGAAGGACATGAAAGGTGTATATGTTGCAGGAGTAGTTGAAGATGGAGGCGCTGAAAAAGCAGGTGTTAAAGAAGGTGATGTGATCCTGAAGATTGGAAATAAAGAAGTGAACAATGTCGCGAGCCTACAGGAAGAAGTTGGAAAAAGAAGACCCGGAGACAAGATCTCTGTTACAATTCGCAATAAAAAAGGTGAAGAGGAAGTTAAAGAGATCCTGTTGAGAAATAAAGATGGAGAAACCTCTCTTGTTTCAAAGGAAGAAGTGAAAAAAAATTATGCACTTGGTGCAACATTTCGCGAATTAACGAGTAAAGAAAAAGAAGAGTTAGGTATCAACAATGGAGTAAAGATCAAATCGTTGAGTGCTGGGAAACTTAAAGCCCTCGGTCTGCAAGAAGGAATGACCATTACAAAGATCAACAACGAAGGAGTTACCTCTGTTGAACAACTCACTAACAAGTTAAATGATAAATCGAACAAAGGCGTTTTGTTAGAGATACTCACGGAAAGTGGTAAAAAAGAATGGGTAGGATTCGGATTAGATTAACAAATTGTAAAGTGAATATTGCATTTTGTTTATAATTCAGTCCACATTTTTTTGGAAACCCCATGACTTTAGCCGTATCTTTGCAGTCCCTTTAAAGGAAAAAAGTCGTTTTTAGAGCTATATGAGACAACTTAAAATCACCAAATCGATTACCAATCGTGAGAGTCAGTCGTTAGACAAGTACCTACAAGACATTGGTAAAGAAGAATTAATCACAGCGGAAGAGGAAGTAGAACTGGCAAGAAGGATCAAGCAAGGAGACCAAAAAGCCCTTGAAAAATTAACGAGAGCCAATCTTCGATTCGTTGTTTCTGTTGCAAAACAGTATCAAAATCAAGGGTTAACCCTACCCGACCTCATTAATGAAGGAAATCTAGGGTTGATTAAAGCAGCTCAAAAATTTGACGAGACTCGTGGATTTAAATTCATTTCATACGCTGTATGGTGGATCCGTCAGTCAATTCTTCAAGCTTTGGCTGAACAGGCACGTATCGTACGTTTACCTTTGAACCAGGTTGGATCTTTGAACAAGATCAACAAAGCCTTCTCCAGATTGGAGCAGGAATTTGAGCGCCCACCTTCAGCTGAAGAACTTGCTGAAGCTTTGGAAGTTCCTGAAGATAAGATCAAGGAAAGTTTGAACGTTTCCGGACGTCACGTATCTATGGATGCTCCTCTTTCAACTTCTGAAGATGGAGGAACATTGATGGACGTAATGGCGAATACAGATTCTCCTAAAGCGGACCACGCATTAATGGCAGAGTCGCTTCAAAAAGAGATCGAACGATCTTTGAGCACATTGACAGATAAAGAACGTGAGATCATTCGCCTGTTCTTCGGGATTGGAATGAATCACGGATTGACACTTGAGGAGATTGGAGCTAAATTCAATCTGACTCGCGAGCGCGTGCGTCAAATAAAAGAAAAGGCTATCAGAAGATTGCGTCATACATCTCGCAATAAACTCTTGAAGGCTTATTTAGGATAAGAATTAGAAAAGCTGCCCGATTTCGTGGCGGCTTTTTTTTGTTTTATGTTTCACATATCTATTTAATAATCAACAAACAATGGAAACAGCCCTCGGGTACGAAAAAGAGCTAACTTCTCACATTGAAAGAGAAAGAGCTGCAGTTAAGCTTTCAAGCAAAGTTGGAGAATTGTTGTATGACAAAGGAGTTGAGCTTGTCTTGTTCCGCAATCACTTGATCGATGTTACGATCTCTGAGATTCTGAACCTACATGAATACTCTAAAAATGTCGTTAATAAACCAATTGACATTTTTTCTACTTCCTCTCTTGCTGAAGAACTGATGAAAATGGATCTTGCCCCGGCGAAGATCGATATCGGTAAACTTGCGAGTGAATGGCTTGCTGAGAAGTCGACTTACAACACTATGAACGACTTCCTTAGTGCAAAACTTACCGGTTTTGAAAAAGAAAATCAGCAATCATTTGAACCTAGAGACGTTGTTCTTTATGGATTTGGTCGTATCGGACGTTTGGCTGCCAGAGAATTGATCAAACAAGCAGGAAAAGGACAGCAGCTTCGTTTGAGAGCAATTGTTACACGTGGTGATTCTGATGCAGATCTTATCAAAAGAGCTGCTCTCTTGAAAAACGACTCAGTACACGGAGCTTTCAGAGGAACTGTTGACGTTGATCTTGAAAATAGAACAATGATCGTAAACGGACAGATCATTCAAATGATCAGCGCGAACAACCCTGAGGATATTGATTACACGCAATACGGTATCAATAATGCCTTGGTCATTGACAATACCGGTGTGTTTACCACAAAAGAAGCATTATCGCGTCATTTACAAGCGAAAGGTACTTCTCGCGTGTTGCTTACTGCTCCTGGAAAAGAGATCCCAAATGTCGTTTATGGAATTAATCAGGACATGATCGATCTTGAAAATGATCGCATCTATTCTGCTGCTTCTTGTACAACAAATGCGATCTCACCAATTTTGAAGGTCGTGAATGACAAATATGGCGTTGTTAAAGGACACATCGAAACGGTTCATGCATACACCAATGACCAGAACTTATTGGATAACATGCATAAAAAACCAAGAAGAGGTAGATCTGCAGCTATCAACATGGTAATTACTTCAACTGGTGCGGGTAATGCTGTAACAAAAGTGATCCCTGAGCTAAAAGATAAGTTGACTGCAAATGCGGTGCGTGTACCTACTCCAAACGGTTCCCTTGCAATCTTGTCACTAGAATTGGAAAAAGGAACATCTGTTGAAGAAGTGAATAACATCGTGAAGGATGCTGCTTTGAATGGTGATTTGGTAAATCAGATCTACTATGCTTATGATCCTGAGCTCGTTTCAAGCGATATTATTGGTAATACGTGCTGTTCAGTGTTCGATTCAAACGCATCAATAGTTTCTAATGACGGTAAAAACGTTGTATTGTACGCCTGGTACGATAACGAGTACGGTTATACGAAACAAGTAATTCGTTTGGCGAAATATGTCACTAAAGTGAGAAGAGCGATCTATTATTGATCCTCGCAAACAAAATAAAGAAGGGAGTTCAAATGAACTCCCTTTTTTTTGCCATAATTAAATGGCTTCTCTAACCTCCCGCACATTATTTAAATGCACGTATTTGTTGAAGTAACGATTTTAATGATCGTGACAATGAACTTCATAGTTCGTGCCATCAACGTTAATACCAGAAGCCTCAAGGCTTTCAAGCTCGTCGCCACATTTTTCGCCTAATTCAACTTCACCAGATGGTCCGTCGTAGTGACATTCATGGCACTCTTCTTTTTTACACGATGTTAACAGTACTGTTCCAAGAAGGAAAGCTCCCAAAACTAAATTTACTTTTTTCATGTTATTTTTTTTAAGGTTAAAATGAAGGTATTTCGTAGGTAAGTCCTACATAGATGTTTCTGCCCATATCCATTGTCTGAATATTCTTAAGGCGTGAAAGATGATTGATATAATTCGCATTCAATGCATTTTTAACTCCAAGTGTCCATCTGAAAATGTGGTTCGTTCCCACTTTTCCATTTAATCCTACATTGATCACATGATAATCTATGGATGGTGTTTCAAATACTCCAACTTGATCCTGTCTGAAGAAATATTGATGCTGGAAAACGAGATTTTCTATTCTCTTTTTCCATTTTCCCTCAAAGGTGAATTTTAATAAGGTATTTAATCTGGCTTGTGGCATTAAACTCAGATCTGCCCCACTCTCATTATGTCCTCGAACATAACTGTAAGTCGATTCTATATGCAGAAAGTGGGCGAAGTGAGGGTGATAATGTATTCCAAGATCGGCCCCAAATAATGAAGCTTGATCTTCCGCATAATAACTGAACGTCGGTAAGCCGTCAATCAGCGTATCCATTTGCATCAGACCTATATAATTGAATAGAAAATTATAGAATGGGTTGATAACGATG
>SBGS01000244.1 GCA_006226555.1 Bacteroidota bacterium | reverse complement strand
AGCTTCTACAAGATCTTCTGGCGTGGACAGATCTACGATATTGATAGCTGGAACAATCCAATTATATTTTCCGGGGAAACGGATATCATTTGTTTTAACGATCCGATCAATGGAACATTTGCTGTATTTGAGAACGGACAGCTTTACGATCTTGAATCGTTTCACGTTGTGGATTATAAAGCCGGTGCAGGGAGTGTTATGTATACGGATCTGAATGGCAATTTAAAGATCTATCAACAAGGAAAAGTCGAGACGGTGTCTAATTTTCAACCTGATTTTTTTGAAACAAAGGATACAATGATGGTCTGGGGAGAAAACAACTCCTTTTACATGTATAGGGACGGTAAGAAAATAGAGGTGGTCCGATACATACCACAAGAATATCAGATCAAGAACAGAACACTCGTGTTTCGAAACCTTATGGGTGGAATTACTTGCTATACTGATGAAGGGATGAAAGATCTTACGAATGCTCAGGATGCTAAATTCTCCATTCACGGAAATGGCGTTTTAGTCGAGCTCTTCAATAGATCCTATATTTATTACATCAAGGGTAAAGCATACACACAATAAGCGAATACTTATTAACATTCTCTTGAATTAGCAGCATCGGTCATTATCTTTGCTTCTAAAATAAGTAGAGATGAATAATTGGTTTACAGTCAAAGTAAAGTACACGAAGCAAATGGATAATGGTGCGCTCAAAAGAGTGTCAGAACCTTATCTTTTAGCCGCTATGACCTTTACGGATGCTGAAGCGAGAATATATGAAGAGTTGGGTTCCGTGATTCGCGGAGAGTTCAATGTTGTTGGTATTTCAAGAACTGAGCTGAACGATATTTTCGCATACGACGACGCAGATATTTGGTACAAATGTCGTGTCCGTTATGAGAATTTCGATGCTGACTCCGAGAAAGGTAAAAAGGTGACGCAGAATTTCCTTGTTTCTGCGAGCAATGTGAAGGAGGCTTATGAACGTATTCAGGAAAGCCTGAAGTCATTGATGGTTGATTTCGAAATTCCATCCATTGTAGCTTCACCAATCGTTGACATTTTCCCGTATAATGAAGAACTGGATCGTGAGATCTCTCGCAGACCAATAGAAGAGGAAGATCTGCCAAATGCCGGGAAGGTGGTTTACAGTGCTTCTGGATCCGACACTGAAGATGAAGATGATCTGGGAGAAGAGGAATTTGAAGCAGAGATCGAGGACGAGTTCGACGAAAACGAAAACTAAATAACCATGAAGGATATTCGTGATGTGATCAATGAATTCCGTGCTGGCCACCACGAATTTGAACATGGTCACCTGGAAGGATTTGAGGGCTCTGATCCTTCGAAGTTGTTGGATAGCTGGTTAGCGGAAGCAGTTGAACACGAAGAGCTGGAAGCAAATGCATTTGTACTTTCGACAGTAAGTGCCGAAGGAAAGCCTAGTGGAAGGATCCTTTATTTGAAGGATATTATTGACGAACAACTGGTGTTTTATACGAACTACAACAGTAAAAAGGGTAGGGATATTGAAGCTAACGGTAACGTTGCAATGTTGTTCTTTTACCCAAAGACGTCTCGTCAGATCAGAATTGAAGGAATTTGCACCAAATTGGCGAGCGAACACAGTGATCGCTATTTTGCATCGAGACCAAGATACAGTAAGCTGGGAGCTATTGCTTCAGAACAAAGTGCACCACTGCCAAGTAGAGAAGATCTTGAAAATAAAGTAAAGGAGCTGGATGCTGCTTTTGGTGAAGAGATTCCTCGTCCTGATTATTGGGGAGGATATCAAGTCAAACCTACACGTTATGAATTCTGGCAGGGTAGACCATCTCGTTTACATGACCGTATCGTATTTGAATTAGAAGGGGAGGACTGGAAGATCACCCGAATCAACCCATAATAGATGTTTGAAATAGATCCCGAGATCTTTAATTTATCCAACGGACTCCGCGTCGTTTACCAGCGACGTGATGTGTTTGTCGCACACATGGCCATCATGTTCAAGGCAGGATCGCGATATGAGGATGAGCGAACCGAGGGTTTGGCGCATTTTGTAGAACACACCATATTTAAAGGTACCACAAGCAGAGATTCCATTGCCATTCTGACAGAATTGGATTCTGTTGGAGGAGAGTTGAATGCCTATACAAACAAGGAAGAGCTGTGTATTCACGCTTCTTTTCGAAAAGTGCATTTACCGATCGCGGCAGGTCTTTTGGGTGATATCGTACAATATCCGACTTTTCCTGAGAAAGAGATCAAAAAGGAGAAAGAAGTGATCAAGGATGAGATCAACTCTTATCTCGATTCTCCATCAGAGCGCATATTTGATGATTTCGAAGGTTTACTGTATAAAGATCATCCACTGGGATATAATATACTCGGCACGAAAAAGTCACTGGACGGATTAAGCAGAGAGGATACACTGAAATTTGTGCAGGAATTATTTACAGCAGACAATGCAGTGATCTCCGTGGTTGGGAATTTCAAGCAAGAAGAATTACAGGAGCTTTTAGAATTACATTTTGGATCGATGAGAACTTCCCAAAAAGGAAGTGATTTTCAATCGTATAAGAATAGAGATATTAAGTCCTTCCATGTCAAGCAGCCGAAAGCCAATTATCAAGCTCATGTTTTGCTGGGAGGAATGGCACCTGTTAAAACTGCTTCAGATAGGAGAGCAATGACATTGCTTATGAATTATCTCGGCGGGCCTGCGATGAATGCACGTTTAGTGATGTTGATACGAGAGAAACATGGTTACGCTTATAATATAGAAGCAAATTACACACCTTATCATGAAACCGGGTTCTGGACGATCTACGCGGGTACAGATGAAAAATATATCAACAAGACGCACGAACTCATACTTGGTGAATTAAATGATCTTGCTGTTAACGGAATGTCCGATGTCGATCTTGAACAAGCAAAGGAACAATTAAAAGGACACGTTTCGTTGTCACTGGATAGCAACCAGGAATTAATGTTTTATGCTGCCAAGAATTTATTGTTCCACGATCGAATAGATGGTATAGGAATGATCTACAAACAGATTGACGCAATAAACGGTAAGGAGATCAAAGGATTGGCGCAAGAAGTCTTCGATCAGACTAAAATTTCTTCATTGATCTATAATTTAAGGTGAAATTAAGTTTATGCCCCTTTAAATTGTAGGGGGTATTTGCAATAAATTATATTTTTTTTGACTAACCCCTTCTTTAAAATGGGGGTATGTTGAAAAATTAATACTTTTTTTATCTGAAATTCATTTTGGATAACATAACTTTGCCGAAAATTCAATTTTTCGTCATGGCTAATCAAAGAATGCAAGCATATTACGATGTGCTTCACAGAACTCCAAAACCAATTCAATTCGACGGTAAGATCTCTGAGATCTACGGTGAAAACGTATTCCACATTGATGTAATGCGTGAATACCTACCAAGTGATGCGTTTAAATCAATGTTAAAAGTGATCGACAACGGAGATCGTTTGGATCGTTCTGTGGCAGATCAGGTGGCTTCTGCCATGAAAGATTGGGCAATTACGAAAGGTGCTACTCACTACACGCACTGGTTCCAGCCGTTGACTGGAGCAACTGCTGAGAAGCACGATGCATTCTTTAAGCCGGTAGCTCCGGGTAGAGCAATCGAGCGCTTTGATGGTGAATTGCTAGTGCAACAAGAACCAGATGCATCTTCATTCCCGAACGGAGGTATCCGTAATACCTTTGAAGCACGAGGATATACTGCATGGGATCCTTCTTCACCGGCGTTCGTTATAGGTAAAACACTTTGTATTCCTACGATCTTCATTTCATATACGGGTGAAGCGTTGGATTATAAAATGCCATTATTGAAAGCATTGCACGCTGTAGATCAAGCAGCTGTTGCTGTATGTCAGTACTTTGACAAGAATGTAACAAAAGTTTCTGCAACCCTTGGTTGGGAGCAGGAATATTTCTTGGTTGATAAAGCTTTGTATAATGCACGTCCTGATCTTATGATGACAGGTCGCGCATTGTTCGGTCACGCGTCTGCGAAAGGACAGCAGTTAGATGATCATTACTTCGGGTCTATTCCGGAGCGTGTAACTGCATTCATGCGTGAGTTCGAGACAGAATCTATTCGTTTGGGAATTCCAGTGACAACACGTCACAATGAGGTAGCTCCGAACCAGTTCGAGTGTGCACCAATATTTGAAGAGTGCAACCTTGCAAATGATCACAACCTGTTGCTAATGGACTTGTTGGAGAAGATCGCTCGTAAGCATGATTTCCGCGTATTGCTCCATGAGAAACCATTTGCCGGAGTAAACGGTTCTGGTAAACACAACAACTGGTCGTTAAGTACGAATACGGGAGTGAACTTGTTGGCACCGGGTAAGAATCCAAAATCGAATCTTCAGTTCCTTACGTTCTTTGTGAACACGATCAAAGCGATCCACGATAATGCAGATCTTTTGCGTGCAGCGATCGCAGGAGCAGGAAACGATCACCGTCTGGGAGCAAATGAAGCGCCACCGGCAATCATTTCAACATTCATCGGTTCTCAGCTGACACAGTTATTGGATAGTATTGAGAAGAACGTGAAGGCTGGAAAAATGACGCCTGAAGATAAGACTGAATTAAAATTGAATATTGGTAAGATTCCTCAGATCTTGCTTGATAATACAGATCGTAACCGTACTTCACCGTTTGCTTTTACGGGAAATAAATTTGAATTCCGTGCGGTTGGATCTTCTGCTAACTGTTCTTCAGCGATGATCGTATTGAACACGATCATGGCAAAACAATTGAACTTATTTAAAGTTTCGGTAGATGCACGTATCGCTAAGGGAGACAGCAAAGATGAAGCGATCTTAAAAGAACTTCAAAAATTGATCAAGGAGTCCAAAAAGATCCGTTTTGAAGGGAATGGATATGGTGATGAGTGGGTGAAGGAAGCGGAAAAACGTGGTCTTTCGAACTTAAAGGATACACCACGTGCATTGAAAGTATGGTCAAACAAAAACTTTATCAAGTTGTTTGATGAAATGAATGTGTTGACTCCACGTGAGCTCGAAGCACGTCAGGAGATCGAATTCGAAAACTATGTATACAAAATTCAGATCGAAGCGCGTGTGATAGGTGAGATGGTACAAAACTTCATTATACCTGCAGCAGTGAACTACCAGAATAAATTGATCGAAAATATCAAAGGTTTAATGGATGTTTTGGGTGCAAAAGCAGGAAAAGATGCTGCGGCAGGACAAGTGGAACTATTGACACGTGTTTCTGAGCACTTAAATAAAATGAAATCGTTGAGCGATGAAATGCTGGTAGCTCGCAAGGCTGCGAACAAAATCGAGGACATGGAGGAGAAGGCGCTGGCATACTGCGATACAGTGAAAGTATTCTTTGATCAGATCCGTTACCACGCAGATAAGCTGGAACTTTTGATCGATGATGAAGAATGGCGTTTACCAAAATTCCGTGAAATGTTATTCACGCGTTAATCAAACTGTTATCAAACTAGAAAGAAGCCCTTCGAAAGAGGGGCTTTTTTAATATTCGTACGCTCCAATATCAGGTGTTCCCGGACAGCTTTCACGCGGTGTTCCTACAATATCGGTGTTCATAGTCGAAGGGTTCGTAACCGGATAGTTGCAATCCGCACCATTGCGTAAGGCCGACATCGAATAGATGCGATAATCACTGTTCTCAATACTGTAAAAGACAGGGTCGCCATTCCAAATATTATTGGTGTATTGACTCCCAGTGAAAATTGTACTGCTTTTAATGAGATTATTACTGAAATTAAAATTCAAAGTGATCGCTATGTCGGAGATCGTATCTATTGCGAGCTCAAAGTCCTGATAGCCGTGGATAACAGAATTTGTGATCGTTCCTTCATTGATTGAACCTACGTTCGTAACACCATTTGCCTGGTCAACATAATAATTGCTGATACCAACTGCCGCTGCCACGTCCTGACCATTTCCATATCCAAGTAGATCGCAATGGTTGAAATTGAAATCACCACCTTCGAGCACGATCAATGCATGTGTACCATTCTTTTCAATTATGCAATTTTCTGCTTTAACCTTTGCTCCTGAATAAATGAATACGCCGTATCGAGCGCAGTTCGAAATGATCGTATTGCTTAGCTGTAAAGTATAACCGGTGTTAGCAGGATCATCTGAAAAAAGATGAATGCCGCTTGTTCCATTTTTAATGATTGCATAATCGATCACACTAGGAAGGGCTTCCTGCATATAAATTCCATAGTATTGTCCACTGACATCGCTGTAGAATGATTCTAGTCGGTCACCTTGAAGTGTCACAGGATTTGCTTG
>SBGS01000251.1 GCA_006226555.1 Bacteroidota bacterium | reverse complement strand
TTTTTTCTGTTACTAGGATCGGAGCCCCAGATAAGATCACTCCTTTGTATTTATCCGGTTCATTTTTTTTAAAATCCAGGATGGGTTGAACTTCAACATCGATGAAATTGTCAACTAAATCTCTTATGTAGCGCGTCTTTGATGAGCCGCAGTCCAGAATAAGTATCATGTTTCCAATATACCAATTCCCTGGCGTATGATGATAGGTTCACCATTAGTGAGATCAACCACGGTTGATGCTTCAAGCTTACCTGTTCCACCATCAATAATAATGTCAACGTCTTTCTCGTGGCGTTCAAATATCTCGTATGGATCAGTGAAATAATCAATGATTTCATCGTCAGAATGCAGAGAAGTGGACACCAAGGGTCTGCCTAATCTTTCAACAATGGCTTTTATGATCTTGTTGTCAGGAATTCGAATACCAATTTCTTTCTTGTTAGAGTCAAATAATCTAGGGATCTCGTTGGTTGCATTTAAAATAAATGTAAACGGTCCGGGTAAATTGCGATTCAATATTTTATAGGCCGGTCTATCAATGTGTTTCGTGTACTCGGATAAATGACTCAGATCACTGCATATAATAGAGAATTTGGCTTTGCTCAGCTTTACATTTTTAAATCGAGCAAGATTCGCAAGTGCTTTTTTATTGTAAAGATCACAGCCTATTGCATAAACAGAATCGGTAGGGTAGATCAATAAGTTTCCTTTTTCGAGTGACTGAACAACCTGATCTATTAGTCTTGAATCAATGTACTCTTCCTGTATTTCTATTAGCATCTTAATTGGTTTTCTGATAAACTTCGCAAGAAATAGCAAAGTGATCACTTAAAGTTTCGTTTTGGATCTTAAAATTTCCTGCTGCAAGTCCTTCCGTATGAAAAATGTAATCTATTCTTCCTGCAGGAAGATTACCGGCATAGGTTATGCCCAGACCACTTCCGCATTCGAGAAAGGAATCTGTTAATCGTGAATTAAATTGACTGTATGTGTATGACATCGGTGTGTCATTAAAGTCTCCGCAAACAATCACCTCATACGGTGAGCTTTCAATATGTTCAATAATTCTTATGGCCTGGTCAGCTCGTACAGGGTATGCTTGTCTCAGTTTATTTAAGATTGAAAACCAACCGCCTTTATCAGTAGATGGTAATGAAGATGTTTCATTGGATTCCAGCTTTACTGACTGCAGGTGAACGTTGTAGACCCTGATAGTGTCTTTGTCTTTAACGATGTCCGTATAAATGCAGTAGTTACTTGAAGTTAGATTTTGATCGAAGGTGATGTTTCCTTTTTCGATGATAGGGTATTTCGACATGATACACACGCCAAAGTTTTGATGGCCACGTGTCTTATGCATGAATTTTTCGTGATGGGAAAATCCCTTGAATAACTGCAGTAAGGTGTCGCGGGTGGAAAAACTCGTTGGTTTATCTTGTTGATAGAATTCTTGAAAACAGATTATTTCCGGCAATTCTTGATGAATTTGCGTGATCATTTTCACTCTGTTGGTCTGACTGGTCGCCAAATTATCACCGTAGCGATCGAATAAGCGAACATTATAGCTCATTACCTTGATCATCTCAACGTTATCAGGAGTGGCTTCACTTCCGATTGCTAAAAGTCGAAAGTGAAAATTATATCCAAGCAATAAGAAGGTACCTATTATGATCGCCCATTTTGATTTTTTGTAGGCTGCGATAATCGTGAAGAAAATTGCAAAAACCAGAATGAGGGGGTACATCAATCCGAAAAAAGGAATGATCCA
Organism: Bacteroidota bacterium; assembly: GCA_006226555.1. Taxonomy (GTDB): domain Bacteria; phylum Bacteroidota; class Bacteroidia; order Flavobacteriales_D; family Crocinitomicaceae; genus UBA4466. The sequence continues at coordinate 4,595 of SBGS01000251.1, read as the reverse complement.
TGCAGTGGCTGGATGTAAGACAGGTGAGAGGTATGCAAAAAGCAAAGATACCAGTGTGATCACACCAAATAGATTTTTTAAAAATCTCCAGGCACTGAATAAACGCTGATCACCCATTTTTACTTTGGTTGAAAAGAAAGTCCTTTTCCTGACGGGTTAATGAGTCATAACCTGACTTGGAGATCTTATCTAGAATACGATCGATCTCCGCCTGTTTGTCTTTCTTTTGCTTGTTATATTGCTCATCCGTCTGTGTGCGTGTATTGTTTTTGGAAACAACCTTCATTCTCTTGTTGCGCGTTCCTTTCGTGATCAATGTCTGAATGCGATCTCCAAACTGCTGTAAACGATTGATCAGATTGTTGGAGGAATGTAATCCCTGAACACTAATGATACCTAAAATGGCACCACCGATATGAGCAAAGTGAGCGGTACCGTCATTAATTCCTAATTTCAAAAAGTCTGATAGGAAGAATAGTCCGGCAAGTATAATGATCCTTACGGGTAACATGCCAAACAGTAGGACATTCATACTAGGACGATGGAAGGCGATCGCGAAAAAGATAGCCATGATCGATCCTGATGCTCCCACTACAACACTGTTTGTAAGCTGAATACCAGGGAATAGGGCATTAGCAAGCAGTTCAAAAAGACCTCCTAAAATACCACCGGCTAAATAAGTATAAAACAGCCGTTTCTGGTCAAAAAGCTGTTCGAAGATCCGACCACTGAAATAAAGAAAGATCATGTTAAACAGGAGGTGCCAGAATGAAAAATGTGCAAATATGCTGGTCAATAATCCCCAGGGATGATAAATGAAATTGCCAATCTTGGTATCCAAAGCAAAGATTTGGGCAATATAATCTGCAAAGGCACCTTCATTTCCGCTTAATCTGCCTATCACAAGACCCAAATGAATGAATAAATAGAGCCCGACATTCACATAGATCAGTTTCAGTGTCATGCCACCATAGCGGTACTGATGTTTGAGGTCTTCTATAAAACTTCTTTGCTGATTCATATTACCAAAAGTTTTTTCGGTCTTTTCTTCTCCAGATAAGTATAATTACAATTCCGACCATAGCCCCACCAACGTGTGCCAGGTGAGCGATCTGATCATCCGGACGATATAAGCTGTTTATCACTTCAAAAACGATGTATCCACCGATAAGGAATTTTGCCTTAATTGGAATGGGAGGGAAGATGAGCATCAATTCAGTGTTAGGGAATAGCATGGCAAATCCAGCCAAAAGTCCAAAAATTGCACCCGAAGCGCCAACAAGAGTACTAATGTTCAATTGCTCATACTTTGTCATAAGCGGAAAGTCGGGATACATAATACCTACGTTTCGTTCGTAATGGTCCTGTATCATGCCATGAAACATATCCATGTCCACTATATTGGATTTTATCAACTGGTCTTTGATATCCACGATCTGATAAACGCCAATGGCGTTATATAGTCCAAATGCTCCCAATCCACAAGCGATATAGAAAATAAAGAAACGTTTACTTCCCCATACGCGTTCTAAATGTGAGCCAAACATCACCAAAAGGAACATATTAAAAAATATGTGGAGCGGGTCTTCGAGGCTATGCATAAACATGTGAGTGACTACCTGATACGGTTCGAAAAGAACAGAATTCACGTAGTGTGCACCGAGTATACCTCCTAGATTTGTTCCATTGGAAGTAAGAAATAATCCTACAACGTAGATCGTTATATTCAGGAGCAAAATGTTTTTAGTTACATCGGGTAGATTACGAAACATGCTTAATTGAATTTATTACCGATTTCTTCCATGTTCATTTCAACAATGATCCTTCTTCCATCTGCTGTGTGAATGTACTGATCACACTCAAATAACTGCTGGATCAAATGTTTAGTATGTTCTTTATTCTGGAGGTCAATTTTTTTCATTGCTGCCGATTTAGCAACTGTTGCCAAAACTCCTTGTGCAAGGTCTTTTTCTGATGGGTCCTCATATTCCAGTGTGCCCAGGATTTCTTCTACACAAGGACGAATAGTTTCTTCTTCCAGGAATTCAGGCACGGCTGTGAGAGAAAGGGTTTCTTCCGATATTTCAAGCTCGAATCCCAGCTGACGCAATAGATTAATGTTTTCTTCGATTAGCGTTCTCTGACTACGAGAAACTTCTATTTCAATCGGAAAGAGTAGGGTTTGGGCATTTAGTGGTCTTAATATGAAACGCTGCATTGAATCTGAAAAGATCACTTGTTCATAAGCTCTTCGAGCATGGATCATGAAAAAACCATTTTCTGAAGGAACAACTATATAATTCCCTTTTACGACATAAGTTATATCGTCAGAAAACAAAGTGGATATCTGACTATTATGAACTACCGATTCTTCTTCTTTGATCGAATAAAAGTTCTCCCAATCCTTCTGGTCAAAATTGGTCTCCTTACCGAATCCTGCACTTTTTATTGCGCTGGTATAGTTTTTAGAACTCGAACCTGAGTTTGTCGAGGATGAGCTTGTGGTTTTGAACGGATTGTATTCAGGATTGACTTTGATCTCGGGTTCGTAAGCTGGTTGATCCTTCATGGACACAGGAAGATCAAATGAAGTTTCTCTGTCAAAATCTAAGGACGGTGCAATGTTGAATTTACCGAGAGCCTGACGAATACTGCTCACCAAAATAGAGTAGATGAGCTTTTCCTCTTCAAATTTGATCTCTGTTTTAGTCGGGTGCACATTGACATCTATCCGTTGAGGATTTACATCCATGTAGATGAAATAACTCGGGAAATATCCCTCTTTTAAGAGTCCATCATATGCCCTTGTGATAGCATGATTAAAGTATGTACTCTTGAAGAAACGATCATTAACAAAAAGGTATTGTTCCCCTCGTGATTTCTTCGAATACTCGGGTTTAAGAACAAATCCTTTCAGTTGCACAATATCCGTGCTTTCTTCGATCGGAACCAGACGATCATTTGTGTTTTTCCCAAGAATATCAACGATGCGCTTTCTGAGCACAGCATCCCTTAGGTCGTAAAGCACTGATCCATTGTGTGTTAATTTAAATGCAACAGCAGGATGTGCTAGTGCCACTCTTATAAATTCGTCAGTAATGTGACCAAATTCTACTTTATCCGATTTTAAAAAGTTCCTTCTTGCGGGTACATTGAAAAAGAGATTTTTTATCTCAAATTGAGTTCCGTTTGGACAAACCGTTTCGTTTTGCTCAGTGATCTTGGAACCCTCAATACGGACAAGATGACCGGTAGCGTCTTCAGATCGTTTTGTTCTCAGTTCAACATGCGAAATTGCTGCGATGGAAGCCAGTGCCTCGCCACGGAATCCTTTTGTGGCCAGATTGAACAAGTCGTCGGCCTTAGTGATCTTGCTGGTGGCGTGTCGCTCAAAGCACAGAATGGCATCGCTGCTTCCCATTCCGATTCCATCGTCAATGATCTGGATAAGCGTTTTACCCGCATCTTTGATGTTGACATGCACAGCTGTTGCACCTGCATCAATAGAATTTTCCATCAATTCTTTGATTACAGAGGCAGGGCGTTGAATAACTTCACCGGCCGCTATTTGATTTGCAATATGATCAGGTAATTTCTGGATCTTATTCATCTCGATTACCAAAGCTTGTGAACAACAGTGTCTACTTCATCCACACCATTGAAAATAAAATACCCAAGAGCCAACAAAATTCCAATCAGGATTAAGATCCTGATGTTTGAAGAGCGAAAGTGCGACTGACGTACCTCTGTTCTAGACCATTCAGAACGCAAATTGGCGCGCAGCGCATTAATCCTGTCTTCTTCGGATAATGTACCATCTTCCGTACTCTTGTAGTGAGCTTTTCGCTCTTCAATACGTTCTTTACGCTCATCATAATACATGGGCGTGTATCTGAAACGCTTTGGTTCGGTAACCTTGTTAAGAAACTTTATTTTCATAGCTATATCAAAAGTACGAATTTCTACGCGCCTTTCCAGCATCAAAAAGTGTTCCTCTAGACTGATTAATGCCGAATTGTCAGTTTGGAGAAGTTTTTGCAATTCAGATGTTGAAAAAAACAGATGACATCATATTTTGATTGCAGGCATAATGTTAGTTTTAAGACTATGAAAAGAATCCTTTCTCCTATATTTCTTTCCATTGCTTTAAGTGTATCCGGAGCGATAGCGTTGTTCACATCATATGCGCCTTCGGAATTCAAAGTGTTGACAGCAAAAAAGCTGTCAGAACAAAGAGTTGCCTATTCACCTTGGGTCGAAGAACAGATCAAAAAGTTATCAATTGAGGAAAAGATCGGTCAGTTCTTCATGATAGCTTCGAATTCTAATAAAGGAGAAAATCATTTTGTTGAACTTGAACAGATGATAACTGACCATAAGGTCGGTGGTGTAATTTTTTTTCAAGGTGATAGAGCCAATTTAAAGGAAGCCATAGATCGCTATCAGACAAAGGCTAATTTGCCATTATTGATTGCGATGGATGCTGAATGGGGTGTTGGAATGCGTTTAACGGGTGAGGAACGCTATCCATACAACTATACGTTAGGCGCGGCTGATGACACGACACTTACAAGAGAAATTGGAGCGATGATAGC
>SBGS01000172.1 GCA_006226555.1 Bacteroidota bacterium | reverse complement strand
GAACATCTCGCCCGATCTATAAAGGGATGGATTTCGAAGAATGAGCTTCCTTGTGCAGGTTTTTCACGGAAAGAAGAAGTGTTGGACAGTATGAAGGAAATTGTAATCCAACAACGTTTAAAAATTTTGCGTCAAGAGGCTATGAGAAGTGAAAGGCCAATGTTGGATTATTTGATTATTCGTGCATTTGGGATGGGAAAGCAAATTAATTTTTTTGCTTTTGATGAAGGAGAGGTCAACATAACTGGAAAGAATGGTTTGAGACCTCAGAATAGAATCGAAACACGCCATATTCAGCTGCAGAAGTTAATAAGTAAACTGAGGTCGGATAATGACATACACCGGCAAATCAATACAGTGATCCGGGCAGTTAATAAAGAGTTGAAAGATATCGGTGTTCAACAGATCGGACAAGTTTTGCAACTTGGCCTAATAGTAAATGCCGTTATTCCTTATAGGTATTTTATTCATGAATTAACTTTAGAAGAAGTGTTCGAGGAAATGCGGTCTTGCAGACCTGAATCAAATCACATAACAAGAATTTGGCGGAGCTATGATTTCCCGGTGAACAATCTATTTGATTCTCAAGGTTTATTATGGCTATATAATTCTAAATGCTCTGAGAAAAAATGCCTAACTTGCACCGTAGGAAAAGCGATGATCAATGATCCAAAAAGTAGTCTTCTTTTTTGAGATGAGATCCTTTGGGGTTTGTACTTGGTGGGCAAGAAAATTGGGTATAAGCATTTCTAAGGTACGCCTCGGTTTTATCTATTCATCATTCATCGCGCTGGGCTCGCCTTTATTGATCTACCTTATTATGGCTTGGATACTTGAGCACAAGCATTACTTCAAATTTCAATCAAGAAAGCGAACGTCAATTTGGGAATTGTAGATCATGTTGTTCAGTTATCGTCATTTCTATAAGCTTTATTACTTTCTGCTGCTCCTACTCGTGATCACAGGGGGTGGCGTTGTAGGATTTATGCTGATCGAAGGATGGGGTTTTATAGATTCGCTTTACATGACCATAATAACCATCTCTACGGTTGGATTTGGAGAGGTTCATGAATTAACAGTTTATGGCCGTTTATTTACTTCTTTTTTGGTTGTTAGCAGTTTCGGTACATTTGCTTATGCCATTACCTCTATCACTCAATATATCGTTGGCGGAGAATATAAAACTTACTTTAATGAATACAGGACAATGCAGGCATCAAAGGAATTAAAAGATCATGTGATCGTTTGTGGATATGGGAGAGTAGGAAGACAGGTAACCAAGGATTTAGAACACACGAATTGTGCGTTTGTTGTGATCGAGCAGGATGCAGATATAATTGAAGAGGCTAAAAGGACTTCAGATTACTTGTTCTTACGAGGTAACAGCACGAGCGACGAAATACTTGACATTGCAGGTATACACAGGGCCAGGGCGATTATAACATGTCTTCCGAACGATGCAGATAATGTATATGTGGTTCTTGCGGCGAGGGAAGCGAATAAATCAGTGTTAATCGTGTCCAGGGCTTCACAGGATTCTGCTGTGTCCAAACTAAGAATGGCTGGTGCGGATAATGTGATCATGCCTGATTCAATTGGAGGGTCGCACATGGCTTCATTGATTGCAAATCGAGACGTCATGGAATTCCTGGATATGATCCGTATTCCAGGATTTGATGGAGCGAATATTGTGTCCGTTGCATATGAGGATCTGACAAATGATCTCCGCTCGGCAACCATAGGTGAGTTGAGACGCATGGAAATATCCGGTGTTTCCATTATAGGAATGAAGTCTGTTAAAGGTGAGTATCTGGTAAATCCTTCTGATGATCTAACCCTTTCCGAAGGCTGTAGACTGTTCGTACTTGGCTCAAGTGCTCAGATATTAAAGCTCAAGAAATATTTCGGTTTGGAATAGCTTCCGGGCATTTAAGATTCATTTCACTATATTTGTTCGAACCTCAAATTGAATCTACTTATGCGAATTGCATTCTCACTGTTATTTCTATTGCTTCCATTTTTTCCTTTTGCGCAAGAAAAGGGTTTGAATCAAGTTATCGATGAAAAGTTCGGAGATCTTACGGGATGGTTTGTTAATGCCATTTTTTATAGTATTCCGTTTACTGATGAGATCCAGGTTCCTTGGGTTTTGATCGTATTGATATTTGGAGCAGTTTTCTTTTCACTTTATTTCAAATTGATCAACATTACCGGTTTCAAAACGGCTATCAATATTGTTCGTGGAAAGTACGACGAAATAGAATCTGGAGGAGATGATCATGTTGAAGCTTCGGATGCTGTATTTAAAGTAGACGGAGATAATCCTGATACCATTCGCGTTGAGCAGGATGCTGATCACCATGGAGAGGTTTCTCATTTTCAAGCCTTAACTGCGGCGTTGTCTGCTACCGTAGGTTTGGGAAATATTGCGGGAGTCGCGGTTGCGATCTCCATTGGTGGACCCGGAGCAACTTTCTGGATGATTGTTGCGGGATTGATCGGAATGGCATCCAAATTCACGGAATGTACACTTGGTGTGCGTTATAGAGAGATCGATGAGACAGGGCGTGTATTTGGTGGTCCCATGTATTATTTATCAAAAGGATTAAAGGAAAAAGGATTGGCAGGTATTGGTAAGGTACTGGCTGTTCTTTTTGCAATTATGTGTATTGGTGGTTCATTTGGAGGAGGAAATATGTTCCAGTCCAATCAGGCATTCGCAATGCTTCAATCATATACGGGAGGAGCTGATAGCCCATTGAATGGATACGGATTGATATTTGGTATCGTAATGGCAGCTCTTGTTGGGATCGTGATCATCGGAGGGATTAAGAAAATTGCAAATGTTACGGATAAGATCGTTCCTTTTATGGTGGCGATCTATGTGTTAGCCGTTGTCGTTATTCTTTTCATGAATGTAAATCAAATTCCTAGAGCGTTTTCTGAGATCTTTAGTGGTGCATTTACAGGATTAGGTATTGCTGGTGGTATTTTCGGGGTTCTGATTCAAGGATTCAGAAGAGCGGCGTTTTCGAATGAGGCAGGAATTGGATCAGCTTCAATTGCGCACTCTGCAGTAAAAACTAAATACGCGGCTAGTGAAGGTTTAGTAGCACTATTGGAGCCTTTTATCGATACGGTTATCGTTTGTACGATGACAGCTTTGGTATTGATCATTAGTAATGGAGACGGATCCATCATGCAATATGGGACGGCAGTAACAGAAGGAGTAGAGGTTACCTCCAAAGCATTTGAAGCGAATATTTCATGGTTCCCTGTGGTTCTGACTATAGCAGTTATCCTGTTCGCCTTTTCAACTATGATTTCTTGGTCTTACTATGGTTATCAGGCTTGGACATATCTTTTTGGTAGATCAAGATCAATGGAGTACACTTATAAATTACTATTCTGTGTATTTGTAGCTGTAGGAGCAGCAATAAAATTGGATTCCGTGATTAATTTCTCCGATGCCATGATCTTTGCGATGCTTGTACCAAATATGATAGGTCTATTCCTTTTGGCTCCGAAAGCTAAGGAAGAGTTGAATAGGTTTATGCTCGCTATTCGCAAATGACATGTACATTTCCAAAAGGAATAGAAGAGGACTGTTTTGGCTTGCGATAATAGTAATCTCAATTTCTTTTGCTCCTAGAATAATTTCTGGATTAATTTCAAGGGAATTTCCTCTGACCTTTTCTGAGTTTCAGACATCACGTCTCGAAATAGAACAGAGCTATGGTGACAAAGTCGTGATCAAAGGTTCCGGAAACTATGCACGTAAAAAAGCTAGATACAAGGCCCCCATATCTAAGTTCGATCCAAATGAATACAAATTATCGGATTGGATGAAGCTCGGGCTGACTGAAAAGCAGGCCCAGGTCATTTTAAAATTTACGAAGAATGGAATCCGTAGTAATGAAGAGTTGAAGAAGATCTTCGTTATTGACAATGATCTTTTTGACCTGATAAAGGACTCTACGTATTACGTGAGGAAAAATGACAATACTGAATTTAGTACCCCAAGGATAGAAAGGAAAGTTATTGATTTGAACGAAGCCTCGAAAGAGGAGCTGATGTCCTTACCCGGTATTGGTGAATTTTACGCTAATAAAATTATTGACTACAGACAGAAGTTGGGAGGTTATGTTTCTGCCAGCCAGCTGAAGGAAATTTGGAAGTTTGATGAAGCAAGACTCGAGAAAATAAGAGAGTATATAAAAGTATCAGAGAATGTATCTAAGATTAACATTAACGAAGCGGATATTGAGAGATTTAAATCTCACCCCTATATTGGCTATAAGGTCGGTAATGCGATAGTTAAATACCGAGAACAACATGGTGAATACGGGCATATCCATGATCTTAAGAGAATTCACTGGATTGACGACGAATTGTTTGAAAAACTGAAGGACTATATATACGTAGAAAATGGAAGAGAAAATTAAAAAGGTCATTCGCGATGTTCCTGATTTCCCGAAGCCCGGAATAATATTCAAGGACATTACACCGATTATGATGGATGCCAAGCTTTCAAATGAGATTTTGGATCATTTGGTAGAAACATATGAAGGGCAAGGAATAGAGGCGATTGCAGGAATTGAAAGCCGAGGTTTTTTATTTGGATACCCCTTAGCAATGAGATTGGGTATTCCATTTATTTTGATTCGAAAAAAGGGAAAGCTTCCGTATGATAAGATAAGTTGTGATTATGATTTGGAATATGGTACAGCTACTATAGAAATTCATACAGATGCCGTAGGTCATAAAACGAAAGTGTTGATCCACGATGACCTGCTTGCTACTGGAGGTTCGGCCGAAGCAGCTGCTCGACTGATCGAAAAGGCTGGAGGTGAAGTAGCAGGCTTTAATTTTTTAGTTGAATTGGAATTTTTAAATGGTCGTCAAAAGTTGGACTCCTATTCTAAGAATATTAGTAATTTAGTGACCTATTAGAAAACCGTTAAGCACATTACAATCAGAGATGAATTTTGATGCAAATGAAAACCAAAAGATGATCGCGCAAATGGTGCGTGATTTTGCTGAGAAGGAAATACTTCCAAACAGAAACAAATGGGATGAAGAGGAGCATTTTCCGATTGATGTCATGAAGAAAATGGGTGAGCTTGGATTGCTGGGTGTATTTGTGCCTGAGCAATATGGTGGGAGCGGATTCGGTTACTTTGAATATGCAACTGCATTAATGGAGCTAGGTAGAGTTTGTGGTGGAGTAGGATTAAGTGTTGCTGCGCACAACTCACTTTGCACGGGGCATATTTATTATAATGCCAACGAAGAGCAAAAAAATAAATATCTACCGAAGTTGGCTTCGGGAGAATGGATCGGAGCATGGGGGCTTACAGAACCGAATACCGGATCCGATGCCATGCGAATGAAAACAACCGCTGTCCGCGATGGTGATGAATGGGTGATCAACGGAGCAAAGAATTGGATCACTCACGGTTTAAGTGCTGATGTTGCTGTTGTTTTGGTGAGAACGGGAGAGCTGTTGGATAGTCGTGGAATTACGGCTTTTATCATTGAGAAAGGAACACCTGGTTTTTCTGCAGTGAAGATAAAGGACAAGTTGGGTGTGCGCGCAAGTGAAACGGCTGAGCTAATATTTGATAATTGTCGAGTACCAAACGAGAACGTAATTGGTGAAGTAGGTATGGGCTTTATTCAGGCCATGCAAGTGTTGGATGGTGGCAGGATCTCGATAGCAGCTTTAAGTTGTGGAGTTGCTCGTGGAGCTTATGAAGCGGCATTAAAATATGCGAAGGAACGTGAACAATTCGGACAACCAATTGCACAGTTTCAGGCAATATCCTTTAAGTTGGCAGACATGGCTACACAAGTGGAGGCGGCTGAAATGTTAACTTTTCAAGCAGCATACAGAAAGAACAATAAACTTTCGGTTACGAAAGAAGGTGCATTCGCCAAATACTACTCAAGTGAAGTTGCGGTTAAATGTGGAAACGAAGCTGTCCAGATCATGGGAGGATATGGATATACAAAGGAATATCCAGCTGAGAAGTATTTACGTGACGCGAAATTAATGACCATTGGAGAAGGTACTTCAGAAATCCAGAAGTTGGTAATTTCAAGAGAACTTTTAAAAGATTAGGATTTTATAAATTAACTATTTATATTTGCCGTCCATTTTAAGAAATCAATAAGACAAGATATGTTAATTATTCCAGTTAAAGAAGGCGAGAATATCGAGAGAGCGATTAAGAAGTATAAGAAGAAATTCGACAAGGTTGGAGTTGTTCGTGAGCTTCGTGATCGTAAAGAGTTTACAAAACCATCGATCACTCGTCGTCAGCAAAAAATTAAAGCTGCATACCGTCAAAGAATGCAGTCTTTGGAGATGTAATGAAACTCTCACAATGATTTTGTCGTAGGAGCCTATATAGGCT
>SBGS01000110.1 GCA_006226555.1 Bacteroidota bacterium | reverse complement strand
TGGTGCTTGCTATCGCCTGCTGGAGAGAAAGTAGTTCGCTGACATTATGATCTATGGTAGAATATGGCAATGCTATAAGAGAATTGACTGAAGAACTCTCCGTTTCATTCATAGAAGCCATTGCATTCACATCCAGAGATTCATCATCCACCTTGAATATTGTGTTTTCAGTAGCCGGTATTGTATTTTCAATATCATTCATTGAAGGAACATCCTTTTCGTTAATTGTTCCGGTCAATTTTGTGTCATCATATTTTGTAATTGGAGCATTATCCTCTTCATTCGAAGGAGCTTGCTCAAATACCTCTCTTGATAATTCCGTTTCATTAGTATTTTTCTGAGAAACTAGTATGTTCTCAGAGCTATCATTTGCAGGAGATCGCAACATCGCACCGATCAAAACAGTACCAAATATCATGGATGATACTATCCACAACAAATCTCTGCCTGTCTTTTTCTCAGGTAGCAGTGATTCCATCTCACCCCAGTATTCTCCTTTGTAAACAAATGACTGTTTCTCTTTTGCAGCGTTTTGAAACAGCTCATCTATCTCCTTATCCGTCCAGCTCATATCACCAATCTTCGTTTTTGGTTTTCCAATTCTTCTAATTTCTCGCGCAACATTTTACGCGAAGTTGACAAATGCCATTTTGATGTTCCCTCCGAAATATCCAACATATCACCAATCTCTTTGTGCGAATATCCTTCGATAACATAGAGTTTGAAAACATATGCGGAGGTTTCCGGCAGGTCCTCCAACAACCCCATAATGGCGTCATATCCTAAATTACTTTCTGCATCATTCTTAGCTCCCGTGGCGTAATAATCCAACTCTCTTTCGTTATCACTTTTAGTAATGTGGTCGCTGTATCTCTTATTCTTTCGGTAATCATCGATCAAGGAATTGACCATAATTCGTCTCGCCCATGCGCCGAAATTAAATTCTCCTTCCATCTGTTTCAGACCAGATAGAATTTTCAGAAAACCCTGATTCAAGGCAGCTCTGGCATCCTCTTCATTATTGTTGTATCGGAAACAAACGGGCATAAGCAAATGAAAGCAATGCTCATAAAGCTGATTGATCGCTTTTCTGTCATCACGATTACATGCCTCAATTATCTCGATCGTAACCTCCAAACTTTTATGAATTGATCTTACTTTCAATTTAAAAAGGATTTAAACAGCTTAGAAACTATTTGATGCTTATTTTTAAGTATCCTTTTTATTAAAACGTAATCTGAGATCAATTAGTTGGTTGAACCCTAAAATAAATTCATGTTACTTCACATCATTCGTCACGGTAAAACAAATCAAGAGAGTCCAACAGGTAGTGATTACGATAGAATGCTGCTTCCAAAAGGAAATGCTCAATCGGATCTGCTGGGAGATTATGTTAAACCTTCTGGGAAGTGCATAGTTTATTGTAGTTCAGCAAAAAGGACTGTTCAAACATTTGAAATCGCTAATAAATACTGGGGATTAAAGCACGTCAATTTTCAGGAAGACCTTTATTTGTGCAGCAGAGATCATCTGCTAAAACTGATCAACAATCAACCTCATCATGAAGAGCTCATGATCGTTGGTCATAATTTCGGAATTTCTGATCTTGTAAGTTATCTGACAGAAGATGCTGTGGAATTAAGAACCGGAGAATATATTGCCTTGGAATTTGATCTCGAAAACTGGAGTGAAGTTTCCAGAGGCACAGCTATTGTGAGAGATCGCTACCGTCCGAGGGTTGATCTTTAGGCTTGTAATGATAGGTTATTTTAACCTCCTGCTCCAATCTTTTTCTTTCGGCTTCCTGTTCCTCTAATAAACGGATCCTTTCATTCCACATGCCCTCAAGATCGGGAGGTTCTATGCCCATTTCCTTTTCGATCTCATACTGATATTTCGGTGCCTGAGGTCCTTTTTTACGATAGAAGAATGCCAGAATAATACCGGATACCAAACCCGATAAATGTCCCTGCCAGCTGACATGCGTTTCCATCGGGAAAATACCCCAGATCATCGATCCGTAGACAAATGACACAAAGAGCGAGATACTTTGCAACGGTCTGTATTTTCTGATCACCCCGGAGGTAAATAAAAAGCCCGCCAATGCATATATGATCCCACTCATCCCAATGTGATAAGAAAAGCCATTTCCCGCAAATAACCACAGACCAAAACCTGTCATTATCCATGCAAAGACCATAACTTTTAAAGCTATTTCGCGATAATAATATACTAAGGCGGCTAAAAAGAAAAATGTGGGCAGTGAGTTGTTCAGTATATGAGCGAAATCCCTCTTTGAATGGATGAAGGGCATGAAAATAATTCCTTTTAGCCCATCAATATCCTTTGGTTTGACTCCATACTTGTAAAAATCCAATTCAGGAAAAAGATGATCAGCCCAAAAAACCAGCCACATCACCACCACCAGTAAAGCAGCGTATATAATGGCTTCCGAGCCAGATCCAAATTGATTTTGCCTTAATTTCACGATTGATAGTTGTCAAAACACACGCCAAAACCAAAATTGTGACAAGGTGTCAGAAAGCACAATTTATGTAATTTTGAATCATGGAAGAAATACGCAATCGGGTAAAGGAAAGTGGCATTGTTACGATCGATCTGGGTGACATGAAACCACGCATTCCGATCAGAGAGATCGATCTATCTGATCAGCTATGGCAAGGACTCGTTCTGCGGGAACGCGATTTCAGAGAATGGGTCAAGAATACAGACTGGGATTCATTCATAGGAAATGCGATATATGTTCATTGCTCTTCCGATGCAATCATTCCCTCATGGGCGTATATGCTTGTTGGTTCAGAGCTGATCTCAAGAGGGATCTCATTCGTTGTTGGTGATCGTCGCTTACTTGAAAATCAGTTAATTCAAACAGAGATAAGAACCTTAGATGTAAAGGAAATGCATGATGCCCGGATAATGATCAAGGGATGCGCTGACATTACTGACCCCGAATTTGCCATGACCGAGCTTATGAAAAAAATTCAGCCGATCGCTAAGAGCATCATGTACGGTGAACCTTGCTCTTCAGTTCCTGTGTTTAAAAGAAAATAGCTTCTGATCTCAAACCCTTTTCTTTAAGAATTTCGAGGATTTCAGGTAACAGAATAAGAACGCGGTCAGCCACTTTTTGATTGTCGTGTAATACTATTATATCGCCTTTACGAATCTGCCTTCGCGCCTTTTTTACAATTCTTTCAATAGGAACATCTCTATCGAAATCGTACGATAACCATGACCACATGACCACTTTGTACTTTTGTGAGATCTCCCTTGTCCAGAAAAAATTTAATCTGCCGTAAGGTGGTCGAAACAATCTTTTCGACGTATGTTCTTCAGCGACCTGGATCGATCTTATGTAGTCATTCTTAGAGACCGAAGTAGACTTTTCATGGGACATTGTATGATTTCCAACTGCGTGTCCCTTGAATCTTAATTCTTCGATCAATTCCTGATGGTTTCTTGCATTTTCACCTACACAAAAGAACGTAGCTTTGGCTTCGTAACGATCAAGAAGCTGGAGAATTGAACGTGTCAATTCCGGTGTAGGGCCATCATCAAAAGTGAGATAAACTACCGGATTCTGAGTGGATATTTTCCAAATCCTATTGGAAAATATCCACCTCAATGGTAAAACCGGTCTGAACATTTTCATTACTCTCCTCCTGGCATTGGCAGAGCAGGTAGATCTTGCTGTAATTCAGGTGCATCCATCGGCGGAGCAACCGGATCGATCAAGCCATAATGAATTCCCATAGCCTTTGAGTAATCCTCCAGCTGGAACATCATTCTCGCATAAGGACCGGCATTTGAACCTCTTCTCAAGCTCTCACCATTCTCCTGTGCTTTTTGCTTAAGATCCCCTATCATTTTAGGGAACATAACGTCATACAGATGATTAATGCGTTCACCTGTACGTTTTGCAAAATCCCCCTTAGGATTACCAAAGTCAGGATCAATAGCAGACAAATGAAGCGTAAAGTAGGCATCTACAGCAGCGTATAGGTCAGCTGTGTTGGCAGAATTTGCAGCTATGCTGACATCACTGTACTCATAATATTCAATGATAGACTCTAACTGATCGGCAACGATCGCTCCTAATTTCTCAGCCTCTTCTTTAGCACCTGCTTGATAGAACATTTGGACATATTCATGAAGGATACCATCACTGTATGCTTTCAGTGTTGTTCCATTGAATTCATAATCTCTTCTTGGATCAGAATTAGGATTTGTTTCACCGTAATCGATAACCACATCTGCCGGCATCACTTCAAGTGATTTCTTCAAAAGGGCTATTGCTTTCGTTTGAGCTTCCTTAACATCCTTTTCTGAGTACTGAGGTGCTGGAATTGTTGATTCGTCAGCTCCCATTTCACGCATCATCTTAATACGCTGTTGTTCCTGTTCAGCACGCATCACATCCAATAAATAGTCTTCTGCTAAGCGTAGGAAATGAGATCTGTATTGTGCAGTGTGTCGACGTGCATAATAATCAGTCAATACTTTTGGATCTGACATCTTACCGTAGCTATAGGTATCCATCAAATGTTTGTACATCTTTTCGCGATCTACTCCACCGCTACTGTAGCCTAACGGGTTCAATTCGAACGCCATACCATTTTGCTTAATGTAACCATCGCGACCTGTCATACCTCGCAACAATGCAAGTGCAACTTCAGACCCCCCTGGAGATGAGAAGTAGATCGCTCGTTTCCAGTCATTGTTTGCCATGATATCAAGCATCATTACTTGCTCTCTGGAAATTCCGGACTTATCAAAACGGAATCGGATCTCATCCAAAGTATTTTTCTTGTCCTTTGCAGAAATGATCCCTGATGCGACTGCGTTGTCCTTGTTTACCTTCAGAGCAAATGCTTTAGATGGGAACACTCTTAAGTTACGCTGCCCTTGGAATGTTACTATGTTTTTATCATCACGAACAAACTCCATTGCATCTTTCAGGTCAGTCATGTTCCACTCGTCTTCCCAGCTCTGGATCGCCTGGATCAAACCTTGGTAAGATTCATTCGACATGGTCAACATCCCTCCTCTTGCAGCTGATAACATTTCCATAATTGACTGGAACTTGCCTGCGATCTCTTTCTTCGGATTACCCGCCAATGGAGCAACGATAACGGCTTTTAGCTGAGCTAATCTTGAAGAAACTCTAGGGTCAGATGAAGTGATTCCCTGAAGTAAACGGTCAACACTTCCTACAAAACGCTCTGTAGCAGTATTCACTTTTTGCCCGTTGAACTTAATTCTCAAATCAATAATTCTATCAATAATTTCCGGTTGCGCATTTACATAATAAAGATCAAATAGATCTGAGAACAACACGTGGTCAGTTGAACCAGCATACATCAATGTCTGATCTTCTGTAAACTTGATCGGTAATGGATCAGAATCGTAAGCACGCATTTTCATCTGCTCCGTGTACCAATCCGTTTGCATCAAAGAAAGATTACAAACTCGGACATCCGTTCTCTTTCCTTCCACCTCTTGCATGTACCAAAGCGGGAAGGTGTCATTATCACCATTCGTGAAGAGGATACTGTTCTGCTCACATGAATTCAGGTAATTCAAAGCAAGGTCATGAGCCGAAGTTTTATTACTTCGGTCGTGATCATCCCAGCCCTGTACTCCCATAATTACCGGAACAACCAATGCCAATGCCGAGGCAAGTAATGCACCTCCTGTGTCACCACTTAGTACTTTCTTAAGGCCGGCCATTAACCCAAGTAATACTCCACCTCCTCCAGCTACAATCAGCCAGCTAAGTGCAGAGGCAGATGAATCCATTAGCATTACGATAAACCCAACACCTGCAATAATACCATACCACTTGATCTCGTCTTTTTTCAAGCCCTTAAATGCTTCATACAAAGCGTACACACCCACTCCTATCCACATAGCAAAGAAGTAGAATGAACCTGCAAAAGCGTAATCCCTTTCCCTAGGCTCAAATGGCTTTTGGTTCAGGTAGACAACAATTGCGACACCTGTAAACAAAAAGGCCAAGAGAAGAACAAACGCGTCCTTCGGAGCTCTGTAGAAGTGGAAGAATAGTCCAATAAATCCGAATATTAAAGGCAACAGGAAGAACTTATTGTTCGCTGGATTATCCTTCGTGAAATATGGCGCATGTTCGCCCTGATCGCCTAATCTCATGTTATCGATCGTGCCAATTCCTGAAATCCAGTTTCCGCGCAAAGCATCACCATGTCCTTGTATGTCATTCTGTCTTCCTGCGAAATTCCACATAAAGTATCTCCAGTACATCCAGTTCACCTGGTAACGCATGAAGTATGTCATATTTTCTCCGAAGGTAGGAAGGCGCATTCCGTCCTTTCCAAGTTCACCCCCCGATCCGTCGTTTGCGTCGTATCCAGACCAGTCTTTATATCCCTGTGTTCTTTT
>SBGS01000205.1 GCA_006226555.1 Bacteroidota bacterium | reverse complement strand
TTACTGGTTGAAACAAGCCCGAAAGGGAATGAAGCTGGAGTTTCTGGTGGCGCTTGGTTTAGTGCTTGCCGGAGCAGCGGGGAATCTGATCGACTCGATGTTTTACGATTACGTCTTCCCGGTTGATGAATTCCTTGACTGTCGTTTGAGCTATAATCAATTAGAGGGGTCGGGTAATTTCTTTGATTGCGGGATCTTTGGCACTGTGGAATTACGCCATACCGGATTCCTATTCGGTAACGTGGTAGACATGTTCAAGTTTGAGGCGTTCTGGCCTGAATGGATGCCCTTAGTTGGTGGAGAAGAAGTCTTTCCAGCCATCTGGAATGTGGCCGATGCATCGATCACTGTGGGTGTATTCATGATCCTGATCCGACAGCGACATTATTTTCCGAAGCAGAAGGCTGAGGCACCCGTTTTAGAGGAGGAAAAAGGCAAGGAGGAGGTCTGATACAGCTCCTTAAGCCAAATAATCATCACACAGTATGACCGGGCGTATTTCATCTGTTCTTATTGGAACATAATTGTTCTTTCACACGCTCTGTATTCTTGGATCTTTAACCTTTTTCATTCTGAGCTATTTTCAGCCGATTCTCATACAGTATCCATACACTATCTATGCTTTATCCATACTTCATTCATAGGAAAAAGCTGGGAAAGCCTTGTAGACAGCAGGTTTTCGCACTGGATTTGAGGCAAATGACCGTATTTTTCGCTTGGAAAGCTAAAACACTTGTTTCGTGTTTCGGTTGCCCCAATTGTTCCATAAGAGTATTATGTTCCTGCTGAGTTTTGCCCATATTGAACTTCAACGATATAGGCTAACTTCCATTTTCTTACAAAAATGTCTTTGTCTTCTATGAGTTTGTCTTTTTTGCAAGAGATAAGAAAAACAACGAAAAACATTATATAAGTTAACATTCTCACCGTTATGCAATTTAAGTGTTTGGAACTATAATCCTCAAAGAAACATACGCTAAGGTCAATTTCTTAGGTAATAACCTTTAAAATATTTACCACCAGAATCAAAATTCTGAGGTGATTCGTATGGAAATCCATCTTTAAGCGCTAAGAGCGTGTCTTGATTTATAGTCCCAAACAAGACATCGTCAACTTTGCCATTGAGTCTTATTTTATAATTATAGGTGAGATCAATTGTATTCTGAATTATTGAAAAATCATAAAATACCGTTCTACCGCAATCTAACTTTTTATCATCTCGGAGTAAACATACCTTTCCCTGTTCCCGAAAATCTATAAAGTAATTGTCACTCATTTCTGATGCCCAAATTGTATCATAAGATTCCCATGTTCCTGCTGAATTTTGCCCATATTGAACTTCAACGATATAGGCTAATTTCCATTTTCCCACAAAGATGTCTTTGTCATCTATGAGTTTGTCTTTCTTACAGGAAAGAAAAGAGGAAAGAAAGACAATATAAAGGACAAGTCTATTCAATTTATTATTTTAAATACGGGGTGTAAGACTCCCTTAATGCGAAGCACTGTTAAAAATAGCATATCCAACTCCTACAGATAGTGCAGGAGCTAAGACAATTCGTTTATCTCCTGAATCATATGGGAAAACGTAATCCGTAAAGCGATTGACGGTACAGCCCAAAGCTCCATACAGTTTCCATTTTTTATAGCTATGTATCCACGATAATTCGCCGAAAACATATATTATATTAGGCAGTTGATACGATGGTGAATCCTTTGAAATATCTATAAAAGACTGTTGATGCCTTCTATAGTAAATGGGATAACGAAAATCAATAAAAAGGAAATTTCTATCGTTCAATTTATAGGCAGTATTTGCTCCCATTGTAATAGCAGATACGCACTGAAAGTAATAAATCTGTCTCCAGCCTACAGAAAGTCCAATAGCGAATTTTTCGTTGACTTGAAATTGGTTTATTAAGTCTGTTGAATAACCGATCGCAATATTTGAGCTACTCGAAATTTCACGAGTCAATTGACCACAAGCTAACGTACGAATTGTTAGACTATTTCTCGAAAACTTAACTGTCTCATCTTGTTCTTGGCTATGAGCAATTATACAAATAAAAATGATGAATAAGCGTAGGATTATTTTCATTCTCTAGTGAATTTATGATATAAATAACCGCTATCATTTCCTAAAGTATCTTGTCCCAAGCTAGAATAACCAGATTCATTTATAAAACCATATTTCGAATAAAATGGTCCTCTCAATTCTTGATCAACAACCGTAAACAACAACTCTCTCTTTTCGCCGTGGTTGTCTAATGTAACTATCCGTATTGATTTCCCATCATTAAGTATAGTAAATCTTTTAATGTTCAATTTTAGCCGATTCTCTCCGAAAGAATAAATTATTTTTCTATCCAAAATTTCCATTTTACAATTTTCATACGGAAAGAAGCTATTACATGGAGGAAAAGGACAGGAGGATTGGGGCGAACTAAACTGAGCCCCTTCGCATTTCCATTTTCCTTTGAACGTCTCTGCCTCGTTGTTCAGTTTGGTACATGATGAAATCGAGAAAATAAGTATTATGGGAAAAAGCAAGTTACTTTTCATATAGCTTTTCGCAATCAGGTTAGCTGGAAGTTACGAAAAATAAGTTTTACAGCTCCCTTTGATGCTGGAAGTTTATTTGGAACCCGAGCGATGGAAATGCTTTGGCATCAGATAAATAACGCGCGGTGATCTCGGGCGCTGCCTACTTAGAATCGGAAGGTAATTCCTCCCATTACCTGGAAACCGTGAACCGGTGCGTTATACCAACGCTTGTAGCGCTGTGCCGCAAAATTGTTCAATTGCACGAAGGCGGAGATGCGCTTGTTGTAGCGGTATTCCAGACTCAGGTTAGCATCGGCAATAAAGCCAAGGTCTTTTACGATCTGGTTGTTTTCCTTAAATGACCCTTCTTCCTCAGCATACAACAAAGCTTTTCTGCCATGCTCCATCTTCAGGTCCAAGTTGACGATGAACTTATTGAACAGGTCATAAGAACCTCTTACTACAAACTCCAGCTGTGGCAGGTTCCATGCGTAGCTGTTATTCAGCAATGCATAGGAGTAGAATCTTGCGATACCATCTACCTTCAATTTTTCCATCATCTGATAGCTCACAGACCCTTCCAGTGTTGTGCGCGAAGTAATGGTGTCGTAGATCACACTGAACGCATTTCCGTTTGCGTAAACCGTGTCGTTCACGAACAAGGCCTGGTTCTTGACGTTGGCAAAGCTCGCGGAAAGGTTGAAGTTTACACGCTTGCTCAGGGTACCCTTGATCCCTCCGTAGAAATCGATCGCGGTACTTGTGTTCTCTAATTGTACGTTCGGTATGATGAACTCATTCATCATCGTCAGGCTTCTGAAGGTGTTCTGCTGCAGGCCTCCTCGCAATCCAACATACGGAATGAATATATCATTGAACATGCTGTATTTCACCTCGGCCAGCGGATAGATGTAAAAACGCGTTTTTGTGTGTGCGTCCAGCGTTAAATCCACCCCGATCTTTGCTGAGAACCTGTTGTCCTTCAATCTTGTGGTGATCGTTGGTTTCAAGCTGACCACGGTATTGTTGAGCACCAAGCCCGTATCCAGCAGGGAAATACTTGTATCCGCGATACCGTAACGATAGGCGTTGTTCAACACATCAATGTCCAAGGCATAGGTTTCCTTGTTCAGCTTATAGAAAACGCTTCCATTTACACCCACATAATTTTCCCTTGCTCTCCAGTCCTTTAGGCTGTCCTGCAATGGTTTCTTAGACATGAAGTTGCGGTATGTCGCTCCAATACTATAGTTCACCTTTGCGCTGTCTTTGATATGGGAGCGGTAACGAACCGACATTCCAAAATCACTGTAGCGTTGCGCAATACTGTCGCGTGCAATGGTGTCCACCGGAATGGCATAATAATTCAATCCGCGGTTGTTGTAATTCACCTCGCCCAAGAGGTCCCAGCGCGTTTCATTGATCCCGCCATAAATCATCGAGCGGGTTCTGTCGAAGCTTGCCGGAGCGTAACCATTGATGTAACCCAGCGAGCTCAGGTGTTTAATGTGCGCGCCATACACGTATTTTCTTGATCGCTCCGAGTTGTAGTAAAACTCACCCAAAGGCATCAATTCCGTACCGATACCCAATTTGATATAGGAATGATATAACTGGGCCAGCTTATCACTCGTTTTTACGGTCGCCGGATTAATTCTGTCGATCTCTGTCTGCGTTTCCATTCGCAGTGCCAATAAAGGATAGTCTACACCCACTACATTGACGTTGGTGTCGATCACTTTCGGGTGGATCGGAATTCTTGTGGCGTGTTCCACTTTGCGTTCCCCAACAACATTGATCACGACATCTGACTGCGCGAAAGAAAATGCAGATAAGAACAATCCCGCTATTGCTATGACCTTATTTTTAATTTCCATCTTCTTCAATTTCAATTGTTGGACTTGTTCTTTCACCGAACTCCTCTTCCTGATTTTTAAGCTGCATCAACTCTTCCCACAGCTCATTTGCTTCATCCAGAATTCCGTCATCCTGATTCGGGTAGTGTTCGATCACAGATTTCAAGTTCTGTTCCGCACCAAACAGATCACCTAACTGCATCAGGATCCGGCTCCTAAGGATCAATGCCTTTGCGATCCAGTAGTTGTATGCCGGTTTACGCTTCAGCAGTTTATCCACTTCCTGATCCGCCTCAACATAACGTCCCAGCTGATATTCTGCGTCTGCCAGTGCGTATTGCGCTTCCGTACCTCTTTCGGTATTCGTATTCTTGGTCAACCAGCTCAATGACCCTTTGGCATCTTCGTACTTCTTCTGGTTGTATGAGCCAAATGCATAGGCGTAATGTGCTTCGATCTTATGCTCGGATGTGATCAAGGAGCTGTTCAACACCTTCTCCGCATACACAACAGATTCGGGCCATTGTTCCATCAGGAAATAACAGCGCATCAGACCGAGCTGTGCATTGTATTTATCGGCAGGAACGGCTGTGATCTCCTCGGTCTTCTTGTAGGCTGGAATCGCCTCCGCATAACGCTCGTTGTTGTACATGTACTTTGATACGCGCAATGCCGCTGTTTCCGTAAATCCTGTCGTTGGTCCGCCCAGCGTTTCCTGATAAAGCTCTACGGCCAGCGCTTCATTGCCCAACTGATAATGACAATCAGCCAGATAATTCTTCACATCATTCACATATCTTCCTGATGGGAATTTCTCGAGGTATTTCTCAAACTTCGGAATCGCTTCATTGTAACGCACCGTAATTGCTTTCGTGCTGTCGAAGTAAATATCCACTGCAGGCAGGTAGTATAAATTCTCCTGCTCATCCGGTGTTATGTTCGCACATGGGTATTGTTGTGCTAAGGTTTCGATCTTTTCAGGCTTGTTCATCGCGATGTACAGATCCTTCAACCCATCTGCCACGCGCTCACACACCTTTTGATCAGAACCGTAGGTGTTCAGCACTTCCATGTAGTATTGCTCAGACTTGGCGTACTCTCCTTTCTTGTAGTAAATATCTCCGATATTCATCTTCGCATCCAGCACCTTGATCGAGCTTGGATAATCGAAAACGATCTGCTTGTAGTACTTCAAGGCCTTGTCAAAATCACTGTTCGACTTATACGTTTCTGCCAGCTCATAGATCGAAAGCTGTAAGAACTTTGAGTTCGGATAATTGTTGATGATCTCCAATAAGCTGCTGATGCGATCACTGTTCTTATTATCCATGTAACCATAGGTCAGCGCCAAATAGTAATACGCCTGATCGGTCTTTTCTTCCCCATAGGCGATCACCTCCTTGTAATACTTAACAGCTTGCTCGTTTTCTTTCAAAACATAATACGCATCCGCGATCAACATCGCTGCATCTGCCTTTTTACGCTTGTAGGTGTGGCCAGATTGCAAGAAAAGGCGGAACTCTTCAATTGCTTTTTGCAGCATCACTCTCTTTTGCTCAAACTTCTCCTGCGCATCGAACTGATACGCTTTATCGTAGTATGCGTAACCGATGCTGTATCGCGCTTCCCATTGCAACAGCTCAGGAACTGCCGGCATGGTCAGCACCTTTTTATAATCTGCTATTGCCTGATCGTAATTCTTCGTTCTATAGTGCGCGTCTGCTGTCCAGAATGCTGCTTTAGCTGAAACTTGCGGATCTACCGGATAGCGCTTTACCAAGTCAAATGCCTTGATCGCTTCCGGGAAATTCCCTGCTTCAAAATGCTTTACGCCGAGATTGAAGGCTACGATCTGATAGGCTGTTTTTAACTGAATATCCTTCGTTGGGATCTTGTCCAGAGAAGCTAAGGCCTTTTCATAGTTGTTCGTACTTGTGTAAACCTTCACCAGGTACTGATAGACATCTTGTTTTCGTTCGGCATTCGGGTAGCGATTCAAGTATAATTCAAACGCTTCCACCGCTTCGTCATACGGATTGATGTCCAGCTGGTA
>SBGS01000275.1 GCA_006226555.1 Bacteroidota bacterium | reverse complement strand
ACGTTTGTCGTTTTACCTTTCTCGTAAACCTTTGCTTTCGATTTTCCAATGTTGAAGATCTGACCGCCGGCACCACCGCCACCGCCACCCGTCATACGACGCATGACAAACATCCAGATCGCAACCAGAATGATGATCGGTAACAGGAAGCTGATGATATTACTGAAATAATTGATCTCTTCTTCGGGAACGACCTGTATGGTTGTTTTACCTTCAGCTTTTAGCTGGTCGTTCATTTCCTTTACCGTGCCTGTAAACGTGCTTGGGTCCAGGATCTTTACAGAGAACTCCATATTTCTGGAACCGAATCTGTTTCCGCGATTCAGCATCTCCTTCATACTTCTGAATCTCGGGTCGCTCGACTTTTTCACGTAATCCTCACCCTCCGGTGTAAGCTTAAAGTCAACGCGTACTCTGTTCACAAGAGACACGTCCGTTACATAATTGTTCTTCGCCAGCTCAAAGAATGTATCCTCACTTTTGAGAGAAACATTGCTTGAAGTGGACATGAAAAGGTTGAAACCAATGATCGCAAGACCGATCACGGCGTAAATCCAGTAAATCGAAAATGGACTCTTTTTCTTATTGTTATCGTTTTCTGCCATCTCTAATTAATTAAGGTCCTCAATGTCTGTTCTAATAGCATCTGCCCACAACTCCTCAAGATCATAGAATTCTCGTGTTTCGTGATAGAAAATGTGTGCCACCACGTTGCCGTAATCTAAAAGAACCCATTCCTTGTTGCTTTTTCCTTCAACTCCAAAAGGTTTCTCTTTCAATTGTTTACGCGTATGACGAACCACAGAGGAGCTGATACCATCAACTTGCGTTGACGAGTCTCCACTACAGATTACAAAAAAGTCACTAACCGCGCTGTCTATATTTCTAAGATCGAGAACAACAATGTCTTTTGCTTTGTTCTCCTGCATTCCCTCCACAATCGCGTCACAAAGCTCTTGGGAGTGATTGTCTTCAATTAATTCATTCATCTAATTCAATTACCTCTACAAATCTAAGGCTTATATTTGTTAATTATATTTAAATCTCTCTACGACCAACTTATTTTCATGACCTCAATCGGTAAGCGGATCATACATCTATCCTCGGTCGATTCGACCAACAATTATGCTGCCAACATGCTAAAGTCAGGGGAGACTGCTCATGGTACGGTAATTTTGGCAGATGAACAGGTCATGGGAAGGGGACAACGAATGACTGAATGGCAGAGTTTGCCGGGATCCAATTTAACCTGTTCCATTATTTTAAAAGACTTTCAGCTTCAGGCAGATCAGCAATGGCTCCTTAATATGTTTGTTTCCGTGGTAATATTGGAGACTTTACAAAACATGGATATTTCCGCCAGTATCAAATGGCCGAATGACATATATGTTGGAGATGAAAAGATCTGCGGCGTGCTGATCGAGAATACCTTGAGGGGCGCTATGGTAAAAGCTTCCATTGTAGGTATAGGTTTGAATGTGAATCAGGAAGATTTTGGAGACCTCAGTGCGACGAGCATCCGAAAGCAGAAAGCTAAATTTTATCCTGTAAAAGATGTTCTATTGGAGTTGATCGGTGTTTTTAATGTGCGATTAGCCTTGCTTGAACACCCGGACTTACTCAAGAGCATATATTTAGGTCATCTGTACCTTTTGAATCAGCCGCATCACTTTTATTCAGAAAAAACAGGATCCTTTGAAGGGACAATAAGGGGAGTGGACGCAATTGGTAAGCTGATAGTAGAGGTGGATGGTACCGAGAAGAAATTTGACCTTAAGGAGATCTCGTTTAAGCAAAGTGCTTCTTAAGCTCCTCGGACATGTAATTGAATAACGCCGTAAGTGGCTTCTCCACCATCATCTTAAGGAACATGTTTACTTCTCCGTCAAAAGAGATGTGACCGGAAGTTTTTTCTCCATTCTCCTCCAGTTTCACGGTCAATTTAAAAGGGAAGGGTGATCCCTGACCGGAACGCATGTAGATCTCGTCCAGCTCTTTATGACCATCCTGGATCAAAGCAATAGTAACACCGCCCTGAACTTTAAATGAACACTGGCCGCTATCAGCCTTAAAATCACTGATCTTGTCCTGTGGCAGTAGGTAATTGATATTTTCCATGTTCATCAAGAAATCAAGTATTTGGTTTCTTGACGCATTTACCTCAACGCTATTGCTTTTAATGTTCATGTTATTTTTTCCAGTCTGAAGGATTCTTTCTCCATTCAAGGAGAGAATTCAGTTGTTCTTCGGATACCGTATTCGTCTCTACCGCTTTTTTAAGTAAGGTCTCGTAATCTGTTAATGTCGTATACGGACATTTTGCATCTGCAAAGTTCTGATGAGCGATGTCGAATCCGTAAGTAAATATCGCAACCAGTCCTTTTACGTCAAGATCTGCATCGCGCAATGCTTCAACAGCCTTCAAACTACTTCCACCGGTTGAAATAAGATCTTCGATCACAACAACACGTTTACCCGGTTCAAAAGCACCCTCGATCAGATTACCCATTCCATGACCTTTCGCACTGCTGCGCACGTAAATGAAAGGAAGACCAAGCTGCTCGGCAACCAATGCACCCTGTGCTATACCACCTGTCGCTACACCTGCAATGATATCAGGTTTGCCAAAGTTCTCAACTATCGCATCCGCGAATGCCTGTCTGATGAAGGTGCGGATATTTGGATAAGAAAGTGTGATTCTGTTGTCACAATAGATCGGTGACTTGATTCCGGACGCCCATGTAAAAGGATCAGCAGGGTTTAATTTCACTGCTTTGATTTGAAGCAAAAATTCTGCTACTTTTAGGGCCTTATCTTCATTTAAAACCATGGCGGCAAATGTACAAAGTTTTTATTGATCATAAGCCAATATTGATATGTTCAAATAATGAACATGATCCAAAATTACCTTTTGTGATATATCACGAAGAGCTCGCTATTAAGCATTTGAAACCTTTTCTGGTAACGGCTACTGTTGACGAACCGTTTCAAATTGTTGCGAATGATCCGCAGGACGCATTTTTCAGATTGTTCGATGATCATCTAAAAATTCCTGCTGCAGGAGGAGTGGTTCGGAATGCGAAACATGAACTTTTATTGATCAAAAGGCATGGGATGTGGGACATTCCTAAAGGGAAGATCGATCTGGGAGAAGACAAGGAAACTGCTTGTGTTCGGGAGATAGAGGAAGAATGCGGGATAACGGGTCCTGTGATCCAGTCTCCACTTATTGAAACCTTCCATACAATGCGTTACAAAGGCAAGAAGGCACTGAAACATACATTCTGGTATATTCTGGATTATAATGGAGACGAAGCCCTTGTTCCTGCTAAGGATGAGGGTATTACAAAGGTAAAGTGGCAGAACCTGGAATTCTTTCTATCCATAAAGGGAAGAACATACGGCTCCATAAATGATGTTGTGGATGCCTATGTCAACGTACTTGAAGATCAGGTTTTGTAAAACACAGTTGAGCTTGCCTGAGCAGTTGGCATGATCGTAATGTCGTTCAGGTTAACATGAGGCGGTTGTTGTGCGGCAAAGAGTATGACACTTGCAATATCATCCGGGGTGAGTGGATCAAAACCATTATAAACTGACCCTGCTGTTTCCAGATCACCTTTGAATCGAACGATGGAAAACTCAGTTTCTACTGCTCCCGGTGCGATGTTCGTTACCTTAATTCCTTTGTCAACGAGATCTATCCGCATGGCTTTTGAAAGTGCATCAACGGCATGCTTCGTAGCACAATAGACATTTCCTCCCGGATAAACTTCCTTTCCTGCAATACTGGAGATGTTGATGATATGCCCCTGACGATTTTCAGCCATGATCGGTGAAATTGCTCTTGAAAGGTAGAGTAGACCTTTGATGTTCGTGTCGATCATTCGTTCCCAATCATCGATCTCACCTTCCTGTATCGGTCCCCTGCCAACAGCTAATCCGGCATTATTGATCAATATTCTAAGCTCCTTTCTGATCTCACCGGGTATTCCTTCAACGAAGGCAGCTACTTCTTGCTGAACTCGGATATCAAAATTTGCGATGATCACAGAGATATTAAATGCATCTTTCAATTCTTGCTGCAGCTTGACCAATCGATCTTTTCTTCTTCCTGTCAGGATCAGATCATAGCCTTCTCTTCCAAATTCAAATGCACAAGAGCGACCAATTCCGGATGTTGCTCCACTGATCAATACATAACCTTTCATTTCACTTTCGTTTTTTTATTCGACCACAAGATATATCCCATCAATACCAAACCTAGCATCACAGGTATGCGATATCGGTTTATCGCACCGAGTACGGGAGTGACCCAACCAATGAGTAAACTTAGCAGAATTACAAACGTTACAATACCAATGAGAATACCTTTTTGTTCTTTCGAACAATACTTAAGATAACGCAATCCCAAGAATAGCAAGATCCAAATAGCTATAGTTTCAATTATGGCAGGAAAGATCAGCCAACTGCCTGAATCTGTAATAAATGGTCGGAATAACACATTCACTAATGCTTCAGGGATATTCTTTAAGAGTTGTATCGGTGAGTCTTTGATCTGAGTTACGTGGATATAGCTCTGGCTGGGATCACAGGCGAAGAACACGGGGTATCGGTCATTTTTTTTCAGCTCAATTGCCTTTGGTGCATATTTGTAGCTGTAGTCGAATTGTTCAGCGGTGAGATCGGTAATGATGGTTGCAGTGTCATTTTCAATGACGACATGATCAGCCTTATCAGGAGATACATAATAAAAGCTATTGTCTCCAAGCAGATGCATCCCACCTTGTGAAATATTTAGAAAGTCAAATTGTTTTCTGGATAATTTATGCGTTATCGCACTGCCGCTTGTGGTGCCAGTCAAAAGAACAATACTAATCGATATAAGCGCCAAAAGTTGCACTGCGAACCATTTTAAGGTTAATTTCTTGTACAACCAAGCTACCAGAACAGCCGGTGTCAGACAGAATAAAATGTAAGGTTTAAATCCCAGGATAATTGCACTTCCACCTAAAATCAGCAAGACTCTTTTGACAATATTATGGTGTTTCATCACGCCAAAAAGGAACATAGCCATTCCCAAAAACAAGAGCGGTTCTTTTAAGATACTGGATGACCAGAACAACACACTTGGGATGAACAATAATCCGTAAAACAATAAGTTCTTTGTTACGGGGATATATTGTTCGAAAGCACTTGTGAGCAGTATGACGGAAAGCAATGATATAAACGCAAAAATGATAAGGTGAATTTGAATATCACCTTTACTCACGAAATAGATCACGCTGTGCACACGCATGAGGTTCCGATTGTCATTCAGGAGCAATTGTGAATTGGTATCCCAGTGATGTGTTTCCTCAAGGTATTGATGTCCGAGCTCTCGGAGATCAGAGAAACCGAAAAGTAGCCTAAAATAGTCTCCTTTCGACTTAGCATAAACCTCATTCAGCACCCTGCTTTCGTCAATGAATTTATTGGCATCGGCACTTAGTGTTCCCGTTCCGTAGTGATGGGTATAGATCTCCAAAAAGATGACACCGGCAATGATCTTAATAATGAACCCTGCAAATAGGGTCATGAATGGAAGTGAACCTTTGCTCCGACTGATGAAAAATATCAGAACCGCCAGTAATCCGATTATAGAGATAAGTGTAAAGGACAAGTTTTAGCTTTGGTTTCAAAATTAGCAAGATTCCGAATTCTCTGTGTATCAAATTTAATTCTCAGTGCGACAATTTGTCAGAAAAATTCTCATGGCATGGACATTGCCAAAGGAGAGAACGTAAGTTGAAATTGAAAAGATTATGAAAACAGGTCAAATTAACGTTCAAACGGAAAATATTTTTCCGATCATTAAGAAGTTCTTGTATTCAGATCACGAGATATTTCTCCGTGAATTGGTGTCCAATGCAGTAGATGCCTCGCAGAAATTAAAGTTTTTTGCATCAAATGGAGAATACAAAGGGGAGCTGGGAGAATTAAAAGTGGAGGTGATCCTCGACGAGGAAAACAAAACGCTTACGATCAGAGATAACGGTGTCGGTATGACCGAAGAGGAGATCGATAAGTACATCAATCAGATCGCGTTTTCCGGGGCAGAGGAGTTTGTTCAGAAATATAAAGGGAAAGAGGGAGCAGAGCAGATCATTGGACATTTTGGATTAGGGTTCTATTCTGCATTCATGGTTGCTGAGAAGGTTCAGATACGAACACTGTCTCGTTTTGAAGGCTCAAAGGCCGTTCAATGGGAAAGTAATGGTTCTCCTGAATTTACAATTACTGAGATCGATAAAGCAGATCGCGGAACGGATATCGTGTTGTTTATCTCAGAAGATTCTAAGGAGTTTTTATCAAAGGATCGCATTGGAGAGATACTGAACAAGTATTGTAAATTCTTACCTATTCCGGTAATATTTGGAACTAAAACGGACTATATCGATGATCCGAACGGTGAGAAGGATGATGACGGAAAGGT
>SBGS01000188.1 GCA_006226555.1 Bacteroidota bacterium | reverse complement strand
TTTGGTTCTTTTGAACTAATCGGTTATTGGATTGTACATACTTTCAAGACCGCGTAATGTGTGATCGGCATGAACTTTTGATTCTTCATCACGTTCATTTGATCAAATTGGTACGGGGTTTGTGAGTTTTTGTACTATATTTATAACCAAATTCATTTTGTTATGGAATTGAAGAAAAATGACGGTGCTAACATTGAAAAGTCGAGACTTGCTTTTACAGCGGTTGGGTTTCTTTTCGTTGGTAGCCTTGTTCTTGCATCTTTCTCTTACAAAGTAGGTAAGATCAGTGAAGATGAAGAAGGTTTGGGACCGAAGACAGCGGATGTAAAATTCGTTCAAGAGGAGGTGAAGGATACTCCTCCGCCACCAGACACTCCACCACCAACAGTTGATGCACCACCGCCACCACAGGAAGAAATCGTGGAAGAGGAAAATACTGAAACGGAGCCAGAAACAATAGTAACTCCTCCACCTCCAGTTGATCTTGGTCCAATCGATCAGCCAGTGATCGAAGCTGAGATCGTTGACTTCCCGGATGTAGAAGCAACATTCCCTGGAGGAGCAGCAGAGATGCAGCGTTGGATCAACTCTAACGTACAGTATCCTCAGACTTCCATCGAAATGAATGAGCAAGGTCGTGTATATCTTTCGTTCGTTGTTGAGCCGGATGGTTCTATCACCAACGTAACAGTAGAAAGAGGTGTCAGCGGTGACCTTGATAAAGAAGCTAAACGCGTCGTACGTTCTATGCCAAAATGGACACCTGGTGAAGCAGCAGGTAAGAAGGTAAGAACAAGATGTCGTTTACCGATTATCTTTACATTAGAATAAGAATATAACTTCTATAAAAAAAAGACCACTCGTTGAGTGGTCTTTTTTTATTCCCTTTGTGCAACTTAACTCAATAGCTGGAAGTTGCTCCACCAATATTCTCGATTGGATGCCAGGTTGTTTTAACCTCCTGGAACATCTCGATAAATTTTAAGCCTTGCGCTCCTTTATCGTTCCAGTTTTCATCGATATAACACGAACGCTTCAAATTCTCAACCGACTCAATTTCGATCAATTTTCTTTCCTCTCCGCTAGTTCCGGAGTATGCAATTGCATTGACATCCATGTGGGAAGCCATATGCTTTAATAACTCTGATCGTTTTCCCGTTAATATGTTCACAACTCCGCCCGGAACATCAGATGAGTTCAGCACCTCAGCAAATGTAATTGCGCTTAAAGGATACTGCTCCGCTGCAAGTACGACAACTGTATTTCCTCCAGCAATGATAGGTGCAACAACCGAAACCAGATCGAGCAATCCATTCTTTACATCGCTGATCACGCTGATCACTCCCATTGGCTCGACAGTGGAAAAATTGAAATGTGGAGAAGAAACAGGATTCACTGAACTAAGAACCTGCGTGTATTTATCACACCATCCTGCATAGTACACCAAACGATCAACTGATAGATCGACTTCAACTTCAGCTTTACTTTTTGATATTCCTTGAGAAATCAGTTCTTCAATAAACTGAGCTCTCCTTGTTTCCATCATTTCAGCAATTCGATATAGGATCTGACTTCTGTTAAAATGTGATCTTTCGGACCATCCTCCCGAAGCTTTTCTCGCAGCTACTACTGCATTCCTGAAATCTTTTCTTGATGCCAAACAAACGTTAGCAATATTTTCGCCTTTTCCGTTCTTCAGCTCATAATATCTTCCAGATTCAGTTCTCGGGAAAGCCCCTCCGATATATAACTTATAGGTTTTCAATACGCTCAATCTTTCCATTTCAACTCAATTTAACATAGGACTTCAATCCGTGTAATCCGCCTTCTCTACCAAATCCACTCTCTTTATAACCTCCAAATGGCGATACCGGATCAAATCTATTATAAGTATTCGCCCAAACCACTCCTGCCTTCAATTTGGTGGTCAGGTTAAAGATCCTTGCACCATTACTCGTCCAAACACCTGCAGCTAATCCATATTCAGTATTGTTCGCCTTCTGGATAACTTCATCGATTGTTCTAAACGTTTGAATGGTCAATACAGGTCCAAAAATCTCCTCTTTCACGATAACGCTGGATTGAGACATATTGGTGAACAAGGTTGGAGCACAATAATAACCTGACTTAGGTAGATTTATATGGGACTGATACATATCAGCACCCTCTTTCTTCCCAATCTCTATATACTTATTAATTGTAGCAAGTTGTTCCTTGGAATTGATCGCTCCGATATCTGTATTCTTATCAAGTGGATCTCCAACGACCAACGTTTCCATCCTCGCTTTTAGCATTTGAATTACCCTATCCGCAACATTTTCCTGAACAAATAATCTCGAACCCGCACAGCAAACGTGTCCCTGATTAAAGAAGATCCCATTAACAATGCCTTCTACTGCTTGATCAAGAGGAGCGTCATCGAGTATAATGTTTGCAGACTTACCACCTAACTCCAGTGTAACTCGCTTATTAGTACCTGCAACTGCTCGCTGGATTAATTTACCCACACCAGTTGAACCGGTAAATGCGATCTTATCAATATCATGGTGATTTACGATAGCCGCACCTGTGTCTCCGAAACCTGTTACAACATTTACTACTCCCGCAGGCAATCCCGCTTCATGTATAATTTCAGCTAACTTCAATGCCGTCAGCGGAGTTGTTTCAGCAGGTTTTAGCACGACGGTATTTCCTGCTGCCAAAGCCGGTGCAATCTTCCAAGCTGCCATTAACAAAGGGAAATTCCATGGGATGATTTGACCAGCAACACCTATCGATTCCACCTTTTGATTAGGGAATGCATATTCCAATTTATCCGCCCAACCAGCGTAATAGAAAAAGTGATTGCATGCTAGTGGAACATCCACATCACGAGCTTCTCTGATCACCTTTCCAGAATCCATACATTCTATAACTGCAAGTTCCCTTGCTCTTTCCTGCATGATTCGGGCTATTCTGAATATGTACTTCGCTCGTTCAGAGGGCTCCATTTTGCTCCATACATTCTTGTATGCTTTTCGAGCTGCCCTTACGGCCTTATCGACATCTTTATCATTACCGTAAGCAATGGATGCGATCTTCTTAGTAGAAGCCGGATTGCTCGTATCATAATACTTACCAGATTCCGGTTTCACCCATTTTCCATCAATATATAGATCATACTTATCTTTAAGCTGAATATGATCTGACGACTCAGGAGCTGGGTCGTAAGTCCATATATTTTTGATCTCCTTTTCAGTTTTTTTTGCCATTCTAATCGATTGAAAAATAATCAGCAGACTGATAACGTCCTGTCTCTTGCTTAACGATCTGCATTAAAACATCATTTGCTAAACTACTTGCACCAAATCTGAACCATTCATTAGACATCCAATCGGGTCCTAATGTTTCATATAGCATTACCATGTACTGAAGTGCCAATTTAGAATTCGAAATACCACCTGCGGGTTTCATTCCTACTTGCACACCGGTTTTATACATAAAGTCTCGTATCGCCGTTAACATTACGTACGTCACCTGCATAGTTGCAGCCGGCGAAATCTTACCGGTTGAAGTTTTTATAAAGTCTGCACCTGCGTACATCGCAATATCACTTGCCAAACGCACATTATCCAGGGTAACAAGCTCACCGGTTTCCAATATCACTTTTAAACGAGCCTCGCCACAGACTTCTTTAATAGCAGCAATTTCATCGTATACAAAATTGTAATCTCCAGATAAAAATTTACCTCTCGAAATTACCATGTCTATTTCGTCTGCTCCTGAATCTAAAGCTAACTTAGTGTCCTCTAACTTAATGCTCAACGGAGCCTGACCGGAAGGAAAGGCAGTTGCAACTGAAGCTACTTTGACATTGCTACCCTTTAAGGATTCTTTAGCGAGCTTCACGAAATTTGGATAAACACAAACAGCCGCTACTGTTGGTAAACCAGCATGCACATCATGTAAATGTTGGGCCTTATAGCACATCTGCTTTACTTTTGAAGGCGTGTCCTTACCCTCAAGAGTTGTGAGGTCGATCATGTTCAAGATCAACTTTAAGCCTTCTAGCTTTGATCCATTTTTGATTGACCTTTTTTGAAATCTTTCAACTCGTTCTTCTACACCAACTTTATCAATGGGTATCCTTAAACTTGTAAAATCCGAAACACCGGAAAGTGTTTTGTTCACCATTTGGAATAGTTTATACTACAAATATAACTTTGAGACAAAAAAAAGAGCCCCAAAAAAGGGACTCTTTTCATTTTTCTAGTTTGATTATAATTGTCCGTCAGAATGATATACTCCATTCTTGAAGACTTTTACTTTTAGAAGGATACCGTCAGAGTCATACTCGTAAACTTTTCCGTCCCATAGACGTCCTCCTCTAAATTCTCCGTCTTGCCAGATCTCATCATTCTCGTTGTACACCTTGTTATAACCATTTGGCTTGAACGGCGTACCTTTTGTACGAGGTGCATTGATCACTGGCGCTTTTTCTTTAGACGCTCCCGGATCAACAACGTTAACTGATGGATTGACCATCTCTTTAACTTCACTCTTCTCTACACTACCGTCAGCAGCGTACTGAATACTTTCCTTGATATCGCCATTCTCGTAATATCTTGTAGCTTTTCCGCTAGGAACTCCGTCAACTGCAGTGTACTCGAACTCAACCTGACCGTTAGGATAGTAGTACTTAACTGTACCGTTTTCCTTACCGTTCTCGTCGTAATTTCCTTCGTACTCTACCTGCCCATTCTCATGGTACCTCTTTAAATTTCCTGAATATTTGTTATGGCTGAACGTACCTACTTCACGTACTTTTCCATCCGGATAGTACTTTGTATAGGAACCACTAGGGCGATTATTCTTATACTCGCCTTTCAATTTAGGGGTTGATCCATCGTTGTGGTACTTCACCCACAAACCTTCCTTTCTATCATCCTTGTATGGACCCTCTTCTATTTTACCTTCAGCAGGATATCCAGCTGTAGGACGGTCTTTCCCAAAGTAAACCCATTTACCTTGCTTTCTACCTTGAGAGTCTTTTTGGTTGATCTCCCCACCTTGATCCGGAGTAACCCCGGCAAAAGAAGAGAATAATAACCCAACCAAGACAAAAAATAGTGACATCATTTTAGTCATAGCCTAGTACTTTTCGTTTTTGGTGAGTTTAACAGTTCATAACGAATATATGCAGCAGTTAACTCTTTTCAAAAAGAAAAACGAATTTTTCGCTCAATAGCTGCTTTTTGTCGACTAAAAAAATTATGCGTGAACAATAAATAACTGAATTTTAGTTATTTAACATTTTGACATCAACATTCTCTAGCATTACGGCTACCATTTTATCTAGATCGTATCGATGTTTCCACCCCCAATCAGCCCGTGCAGTGCTATCATCAATTGATGCCGGCCAACTGTCGGCTATTGCCTGTCTAAAGTCAGGTGAATAGTCTATCTCAAAGTCGGGAATATGCTTTCTGATCGCATCAGCCAGCTCAGCTGGTGTAAAGCTTATTCCGGATAAATTATAGGAAGAACGAATCTTAACATTTTGACTATCTGTTTCCATCAATTCTATCGTTCCCCTGATAGCATCCTCCATATACATCATTGGTAAGCGAGAGTCTGCTGAAAGGAAACTTGTAAAGCTCCCCTTCAATTTCGCCTGATAAAAAATATCAACAGCGTAATCCGTTGTACCTCCACCAGGAAGACTTGTGTAAGATATCAATCCTGGATAACGAATTGAACGCACGTCAACATTAAACTTGTTCGCATAATATTCACACCAACGCTCACCTGCCTGCTTCGATATTCCATATACGGTAGTCGGTTCCATAACCGTGTGCTGCGGTGTATTTTCTCTTGGAGTGGTTGGTCCAAATACTGCAATCGAGCTTGGCCAGAAAATTTTCGAAACATAACCCTCCTTTGCCAAGTCTAGAATTGTAAAAAGACCTTCCATATTAAGTCTCCAAGCAAAATCCGGATTCTTTTCGGCGGTGGCACTTAACAAAGCAGCCAACAAATACACTTGTTTTATGTTGTTATCTATTATATAGGATCTTACGGAATCTCTGTCGACCGCATTCAACTGAACGTATGGTCCACCTGCAAGCTTATCGGGACATACTTCGAAGATGTCACTAGCCACAACGTTTTCTGCTCCTTTACCCGCCTTAATGAAATTGGTGGATGAAGGGAAATTGGATCTGGATAAGCCATTTAGTACCTATTGGGAACCTTGGAAAAAGAGAAAGGACAAAAAAGACCTAACACTTAGAGAAATCTTAGCTCATCAAGCTGGTTTGATCCCATACATTGTTTTTTTGAATGAAGTGGTGAAGAAAAATGGGAAGGTCAAAAAGAGATTTGTCCATGATACACCCGATAATCGATTCCAAGGACAAGTCTACGATGGGATTTATATCAATAATCGCTTTGAGAAGAAAATGAACAGGATTATCAATCGATCTGAGGTTTCAGATGAAAAGAAGTACCTGTA
>SBGS01000202.1 GCA_006226555.1 Bacteroidota bacterium | reverse complement strand
AATATCGCGGTTTGAAATCCTGAACCTGTACCGATCTCCAAAACCTTATCTCCCTTTTCAAGTCCTAGAAGCTCGGTTTGAAAAGCTACTGTATATGGATGAGAAATTGTTTGACCCGAACCGATCTGAAACGCCATGTTCGAATATGCTTGCTCGGTAAAAACAGGATCAAGAAAAAAGTGTCTGGGTACAACATCAAAAGCGTCAAGAACACGCTCGTCCTGAATCCCTTTGTTCCTTAATTCTTCAATGAGTTTCTTTCTAAGACCCTTATGGCGATAACTATCAAGCATAGGACAAATTTAAACTTACTTTCCTTGCCATAAATTCTATTTTTCTAACAATGTCCTGTTTACATTCTATTTCTGTTCGATGGGAGATAATCAAAGGAGTACAATGCGTATATTTACGATTCATTATAAAAATTGAATAAGCAATTTAAAATGGCGATTTCATCGAAAGAATTAGAATTCAACAAGAATGAGGACAAAATGCGACTTAAGATCGCTGCCGTCCAACGAGAGCTGGAAAAGATCTACGAAGGAGGAGGAAAAAAGAGGCTGGAAAAGCTGCATGAAAAAGGAAAGCTCAGCGCAAGAGAGCGCATTGAGCTTTTACTCGATAAAGGTTCTGAGCGCATAGAAATTGGTGCATTTGCGGGATACGGAATGTATGAGGAGCATGGTGGATGCCCTGCTGGCGGTGTGGTGATCGTAATAGGATATGTTTGCGGAAAACAATGTATAGTAGTAGCAAATGACGCCACTGTAAAAGCCGGAGCCTGGTTCCCGATTACCGGTAAAAAGAACCTGCGCGCACAGGAAATTGCGATGGAGAACAATCTGCCGATCATTTATTTGGTTGACTCTGCAGGTGTCTACCTACCAATGCAGGATGAAATTTTCCCGGACAAAGAGCACTTTGGTAGAATTTTCAGAAATAATGCCATTATGAGCTCTATGGGCATTGTTCAGATCGCCGCAGTTATGGGCTCTTGTGTTGCCGGAGGAGCGTATTTGCCGATTATGTCAGATGAATCTTTGATCGTAAATAAAACCGGTACAATATTCCTTGCGGGATCATATTTGGTAAAAGCTGCAATTGGAGAGACTATTGACAACGAAACGCTGGGTGGAGCTGTAACACATACCGAAATTTCAGGTGTCTGTGATTACAATTCTGAAAATGATGAAGATTGCATCCGTACGATCCGAGAGATCATGGATAAAGTTGGACAAAAGGAAAATGCGGGCTTCGACAGAAAGCCTTCCAGCCTACCCCAAAAAGCACTAAAGGATGTTTACGGTATTTTGCCGGACGAACGTTCGAAACCTTACAACACAAAGGAATTAATAAAGTGCATAGTTGACGATTCAGAATTCACTGAATATAAGGCTAATTATGGTAAAACGATCGTTTGTGCCTACGCACGCATTGATGGATGGAGTGTTGGAATTGTTGCCAACCAGCGTGAGATCGTTAAAAATGCCAAAGGTGAAATGCAATTCGGTGGGGTGATTTATTCTGATAGTGCTGATAAGGCCGCTCGCTTTATCATGAACTGCAATCAGAAGAATATTCCACTTGTTTTCCTTCAGGACGTTACCGGTTTCATGGTTGGTTCAAAAAGTGAACATGCAGGTATTATTAAAGATGGAGCAAAAATGGTGAATGCCATGGCAAATTCAGTTGTTCCGAAATTTACAGTAGTTGTGGGTAACTCTTACGGAGCGGGTAATTACGCCATGTGCGGAAAAGCTTACGACCCACGTTTGATCGTAGGTTGGCCAACTGCAGAAATCGCTGTAATGGGAGGTGCATCGGCTGCAAAGACACTTTTACAAATTGAAGTAGCTTCATTGAAAGCGAAAGGTGAAGAGATCACACCGGAAAGAGAAAAAGAACTCTTTGATTCTATTAAAAGCAAATACGATAGTCAGATCTCTCCGTATTATGCAGCAAGCAGGCTATGGATAGACGCAATCATTGATCCGACTGAAACGCGCAAAGTTATTTCAATGGGCATTGAAATGGCCAATCATAAAAAAGCAGAAAAACAATACAATGTTGGTGTAATTCAAACTTGATTAAAATGATCTTAGACTGGCAAATAAAACACTATAGTGACTTAAATATCAATGAGTTTCACGATCTCATTGCATTAAGACTTGAGGCTTTTGTAGTTGAGCAGAACTGCGCATATCTCGATCTAGACGGCAAGGATAAGAAATCCTATCACTTGATCTGTCGCAATGGAAAAGGTGACATTGTAGCTACGGCTAGAATTCTACCTCCTGGAATCGCTTATAAAGACGCCGCAATCGGACGTGTGGTGATCAAAGATGAAATCAGAGGTCACGGTATTGGACATGACCTTATGGAGCGTTGCATTAAATTTGCATCTACAGAATTTGGCAATTCCCCTATTCTCATTTCAGCTCAAAAACACCTGGAGAAATATTATGAAAAACATGGATTCCTTTCTACCGGTAAAGAATATTTGGAAGATGGAATTCCTCACGTAGAAATGATACTTGAATCAAAATAGATGAAAATGAAATTGAATTATATCCTTTTTTCAACCCTATTGATCGGGACCTTTGTATCCTGTGAATCTTCAAAAGAAGTTTCAACAAACACAACTTCAGAAGAAACAAGACCATCTAAACCGATGGCGAAACAAACCATTGACTTTACCTATATAGATAAAAGTGTTCGTCCTCAGGATGATTTTTTCATGTTCGCGAATGGAAATTGGGTAAAAAATAATCCGGTACCTCCTTCTGAATCGCGCTGGGGATCATTTAATGAGCTTGAAAGACAAAACAATGATAAGTTATTAGCTATTCTTAATGATGCTTCAAGCGCTAAACCTTCAAAAGGAAGCACTGAACAACTTCTTTCGGCATACTACCAGTCTTACATCAACATGAATAAACGTGATGAGCTTGGCATTAAGCCGATCTCTGATGATCTTGCGCTCATAGATAAAATGATTTCCAAAGATCAGTTGCCTGAAATACTCGCATTGATGCATAAAAAAGGCATCCCCGCCTTCTTTGGCTTTGGTGTAGGACAAGATCTTAAGAATGTTGACAAGCACATTACATATTTAGGCCAAGGTGGTCTCGGTCTGCCGAATAGGGATTATTATACCAAAGAAGACAAAAAAGAGCTATTGGAAAAATATCGTCAACACATCAGCGATATGCACTATAGAGTGAGTCTTGCCC
Source organism: Bacteroidota bacterium (assembly GCA_006226555.1). Lineage (GTDB taxonomy): Bacteria > Bacteroidota > Bacteroidia > Flavobacteriales_D > Crocinitomicaceae > UBA4466. The sequence goes on along the minus strand of SBGS01000202.1, from coordinate 3,308 downwards.
AAGCTGGTGAGATGCTTAATGAACCGGAGCGCCTTACAGCAGATGAAAAAAATCGAAGAGAAGGTAAGATCGTTCTATCATTGGAAAGTAAGATGGCAGAACGTATGATGGCTCCAGCCGAGCTTAGAATCCCTGAGAATACGTATAACAAGATGTCTAAAAATGAGCTTCTTTCTGTAACACCTAATTTTGATTGGGAAACATATTTTAGTGAAGTAGGTTCTTTATCCTTCGATTCATTAGTTATTGGTCAACCAGACTACATAAAGTTCCTTGGTAAACTTATTCAAGAAGAAGAATTTACTACGATCAAAACATATCTTAAATGGAAGGTTATCAATCATTACGCTGGTCATTTGAGCGAAACTTTTGTTTTGGCGCATTTTAAATTCTACGGAACCGAACTTAGCGGTACGAAAGAGATGAAACCAATCGAAGAACGTGCTATTAAGGAGATCACAGGCAATCCATTGGGAGAACTACTTGGAAAAGCCTTCGTAGAGAGACATTATTCTGCGGAAGCTCAAAGAAAAGTAAACGAGCTGGTTGACAACTTGCTTATCGTTTTCCAGGAAAGAATTAACAATCTTGACTGGATGTCAAAAGAAACGAAAGCTGAAGCACTTAATAAACTAAACTCGATCGGTCGTAAATTAGGTTTTCCGGAAAAGTGGGAAGATCTTTCTATGCTTAACCTCACTGAAGACGGTTACATCAGTAATATAAATGAGATCGCCTTATATGAGAACAATAAGAACTTTAACGAACTCAACGAACCTGTAGACAAAGAAGAATGGGGTATGCCGGCTCATATGGTGAATGCATACTACCATCCCCTATTAAATGAGATCGCCTTCCCCGCAGGAATCATGCAACCACCTTTCTTCAGTGAACATTATGAAGATGCAGTCAATTATGGTCGAATTGGAATGGTAATTGGCCATGAATTCACGCATGGATTTGATGATATGGGATCGAAATTCGCGGCGGATGGTTCATTTAAAAATTGGTGGACAGAGGAAGACAGAAAATTGTTTGAGGATAGAACTACTATTCTAGGGAATACATTTGAAGGATTCTGCCCGGTTGATGGTCAATGTGTAAACCCTCAGCTAACAATGGGTGAAAACATAGCTGACTTAGGAGGATTAACCTTGGCGTATTACGCATATGCCAGAACAAGCGATTTTAAATCAGGTGAAAAGATTGAAGGCTTCACTCCTGCTCAACGTTTCTTCCTAGCGTACGCACAATTATGGAAGATCAATTACACAGAAGCGGAATTAAAGAAAAGACTTGCTACAGATCCGCATTCACCAGGAATGTATCGTGTAAATGGTCCGCTGATGAATTGTCCGGAATTCTTCAAGGCTTTTGAAGTCTCAGAAGGAGACCCGATGAGAAACAAAGAAAGTAAAGTTGCCAAGATATGGTAATAAAAAAAGGGAGTCTTTCGACTCCCTTTTTTTTGTTTCAATTTAAATGTATGATCACTTTTTTCTGACCTTTCTTTTTCACTTCAACCGACTTACTGTAAGATAATATCGCTTGTAGTGTTGTTGTTTTAGGACTAACCTCTCGGTCATTTCCAATGTGTAATTTTGGGTATTGTTCCGTCATAGGCTTGTGTTTCTTTTAGGAACGTAGAATTTTCTTTCTTATTATAAGAATGACCTTATTTTTTAATAACTCCCTGAATATCTGCGTACAAACCACTCAGTCGCGAGTAGAACGATCATAAGAACAAGCATCCAAATCAAATCGATAAGGCTCGCAAACTCCGATTCAGTGTAGTTTACACTTACCATATCATTTCGCTTCGAAAGATCATTCAATTGTTTTTTATAATCCTTCAATTCGTCAAATTGCCCACCCGTTGTACCAGATAATTTTCTGAGTAATCCAAAATCTGAATGCGTATTCAATGCTTCTACAGTTATTTCCTCCACAGCAAAACTTCCGGTTTTTATATAACTCTTCCCATTAAAATTCGCTTTTGCCTCAAATGAATACAATCCTGGCTTGTGTTCCCCTAAATTTACGCTGTAGTCATTTACTCCTTTTGAGAATCTGTAATTGAACTTTTTGCCTTTGTCGGAGGTCAGGACCAAATCAATTTCAGGCTGGGTGATTGCTTCCAAAGCTTCGTTATAGAACTCTGCTCGAATCAAGATCTCTTTATCAGAATTAAATTCCTCAGGCAGAAAAATGCGCAACGGTTCTGTATTTCTTTTAACGGTCAAATATTGCACACTTAGCTGAATCAATTCATTAAATCCTTTGTTCTCACCGGTCCGAACAAATTCATTCAGTTTCCATCTCCAGATTCCCTCACCGAAAAAGAAGCCACATTTTCTTCCATTTAACTCTTTAAATGATAACACTGCATCATCCTTTCTCACCGTTCCTATACGCTGTTTAAGCAATATATCCCCCAGATTTCCTTTGAATTCTCCAAATCTAACTTGCACCGGAGGGGCATTGTGCAACAGCTCTGCTATCGCATCAGATCTTTCAAACAACAAAAAACTACTGCTTTCATACGCCTGAACATTATCGAAGCGATTTGCAACAGGAATAGAAGCCCCCTTTAAAATAGACGCAAATTTTGCTCCCTCAGAATTAGACGTATAAAAGTACCAGCATGGTATTTTTTTATCCCTCAGCATCTCGTTGATCTGAGCTGCTTTTTGACCTGATACCCCATGCAGCAGGACCAACTCTACATCTTTAATGTTGTTATCAAACTTATCAATCGTTGTAGACTCCACGATCAGTCTTTCATTTCCTTCAATGGCGGATCTGATGGCTGCTATATCCGGATGAGGGGCTTCTGCAAGAAGTAACACCTTGCTTCGGGTATCAATAACCTCAATATAAAACCGTTCACTATTGTTCTTAACACTTTGTTCTCCGTCAATCACTTCGAGATAAACCTCATAACTATTAAACCCCGGAACGTCTGCCTTGAGTAAAAACGAAATCGATTTAAAATCATGGTTGTTATCGAAAGTAATATCCTGGGAAGCTATTTCCTTACCTGATCTTCTGATCGACACCTTGGAGCTCTTTCCTTTTAACCGTTTCCCTTCTATCGTAACTTCAACCGGGAATTCGTTATCCAAAAAGGCCACTGTATTCACATTTACAGATCTAATTAGCTGATCCTTTTTTAGAATTGTATCACCCACTCCTAAAGTGAAAACCGGTGTTAACTTTATTCTTTCAGCACTATAGATCGGGTCAATTCCACTATTGTAGTTTCCGTCCGATATCAAAGTGATGGCTCCGATATTTCTGCTGTAATA
>SBGS01000082.1 GCA_006226555.1 Bacteroidota bacterium | reverse complement strand
ACCTCATCACCAGGACCTATTCCCCAATAATCGAGAAAAACCTGCATTCCCATCGTCCACGAATTAACTGCAACTGTAGTTTTTGCGCCACAATATGCCGTAATTTCTTTTTCGAACAACTTCGTCCTCGGTCCTGTAGTTATCCATCCGGATCTCAATACATCAGTAACCTCCTGTATAACTGCATCATCTATCCGCGGGGGTGAAAATGGGATCATAATATCTGTTTGAAAACGAATTTACACATCTTTTAAGACCTGAATTAGTCCTTCCGCTATTTTGTCACGGTTAAAATGCTCAACCACATAAGCACGTCCATTCGCGCCCATTTCGATCATTGTATTTCTGTCCTTGATCAGTGTTGTCATTTTTTCAGTCAGGTCATCGCAATTTTCAGGTTCGAAGAAAAGACCTGCCTTTCCGCGATCAATAAAATGACGACGTGCTTCCCCGTCTACTCCAAGTAACAGTGCCTTTTCCATCGCAAGCGCTTCGAAAATCTTTGAAGGAATTGCTCCCTGGAATAATTCCAGTTTTCTTAGCGGTACCAGTGCTACATCCACCTCTTTCAGTACAAAAGGCATTTCCGCTTTAGGCACAGGAGGTAGGAAAAGAACCTTATTAGCATGCAGCTGATTTGCCATTGACATCAACTCATCCTTAAGAGGTCCTGCACCTTGTAAAACGATCCTGAAAGGAAGGGACTGATCTATATTGACCGAAGCTTTTATCAATAGATCCAAACCTTGAGCATGACCAATGATTCCGCCATAGAAAAAGACTACCTCATCCTTTCCTATACCATTCCTGGATCTAAAATCCTTAGGCTGAACCTTTGACGGATCGTAAAAGAACGGATCGACTCCATTTGGAAGCCAATGTACATTAACATCGGGGAACCTTTCTTTTATGTTATCAACGATCCCCATTGTTTGACCAGTTACCAGATAAGATCTGTTGTAACATTTGGCTTCAAGTTTATATGCCATACCCAACAGTAATCTGTTCGTTACAACACCCATTTTTTCAGCACTTTCCGGCCAAAGATCAGATACATTAAAGATCAGTTTTGCCTTTAATCTTTTACTCAGTCTCAGCGCTGAGTAGCCTAAGAACAAGGGAGGAGACTCAACCAATAAAAAGTCATATTTGCCAAGCTTTCTTCCTCTCCAGTATGAAGTCCAAACAAAACTGAAATAATTTAAGAGACGCTTTATAATTCCTTTGGACTTCGAAACAAAAATTCCTGCTCGGTAAACCTTTATCCCATCAATCACTTCTTCCCTGTTCTTTCCATTCCGATATTCCTTGTGGATCTCCATTGATGGATAATTCGGTAACGCCGTTAAGACTTCAATTTCCAGTCCTTTAGCCTTTAATCGAATTGCCAGTTCATGCAGACGGTTCTGCGGAGCACCTACTTCAGGAGGATAATATTGAGTAAGGATAAGAATTTTCACTTCAAACGCACAAAATCAAGACAAATCTACATTAATTCAAGCTTTTCTCCTTTTTATATTGCATCAATGCGGATGATCCCAATGTACACATCATCAGAGCGAAGAATACCACACCACTTTGTCTCTGCAGCATTGATTCAAACAAACAGTTAAAGGCCAAAGCGGATGATACAACTAAGAGCAAAGGATTGCCATTTCGTATACCTTGATATATCCCAAATCCCAAAATGACTATGAGTACGGTCAGTCCGATCATTCCAACTTCCAGGCCAGTCTGTAAAAATTGATTGTGAGGATTCAAATTCTTTTCAGCTTGTTCTGTCTGACCATGATCAATCAATGCATTGGCAATCGTTTCCTCTGTGTTCCCGGTTCCAACACCCATTAAGTTCTTGCTGAATTCTTGCGCACTCACTGTCCACAATATCAAACGCTCTTCACTTCCTGACATGGGATACTTCGCATTTCTAACAAAGCCTTCCGGATCTTTTGCATATTGTTCAGCATACCATTTTGCACCATTCCATTCACCTTCAATCTGAGGAGTTCTGGTGATGATCAAAAAGCCGATAAACGGTAATGTGAAAAGTGATATTATCCCTGCTATTCTTCCAAACTTTCTGGTTACACTATAAATAACGGTAATAAAAATTGTCAGCATCAAGAAAAGTATTCCTGCCAGGCTTAACGATAACGCATGTATCGCAATTCCCAGAAGAGTAAAAGGAAGTATCCAGCTTAACTTGTAATTTTTCCAGTTATTGAATTTACCAAACCAAACGGCTATAAGCGCTGTGATCCAATATACTACAAAATATGTCGGATGATGTATTGGTGAAACTATTACAGTTAAAAAACAGGTTTTACCCCCACCTCCGAAATAGCACATAAAAGCATTGAACAAACCATAAAATGTCGCTAAAAGCACTGAAAGAACAAGTCCAGAAGAAATTATTGGCAAATGAAACCCACCCTGCTTTGGCTTAAACGCAAACAATAATGGAAAGAGAAAGAATGAGAGTTTATATTCAAGTGTTTTGGAAGCAATATCCCAATGCTCGGTCTTTAGGGTCCCAGTTAAATAAGTAAAATAAAATGCGATTAAAATCCAACCGATTGGATCTACTTTAAAATATAATCTTTTTGAAACGACACCGTGAATGATCAATCCCGAGTACAAGATAACAGTTGCTCCAAAAAAATGTGGAAACAAGATGGAAACACCCAGCATAAAAGAAACAGCAAGGCTCAGAAACTGATCATATGTTTTATTCCTATACAAGCTCGTTGTAATATGCTAAAAATGTTTTGGTGCAGGATTCTCTTCCGGCCTCCTTTTCAATGACTTTTCTATTGGCAACAGCACAGTCTTGTTGATCAATTTTTAAAGCTTCTTCCAGAGGATTGATCCCGTGTTTTTCGATCACTCCATTTTCACCATCTCGTATCCATTCTTTGGATACCGATAGATCCGAGACTACCGGAATACATCCGGCAGACATTGCTTCCAGCAGACTGACCGCAGTTCCATCATGTTCTGGAATACTGATGTATATTGAAGCCCGTGCATACCAGTTCTGATTATCACGTTTTTCCAGCCAACCTACAAAGCTGACCTTATCATTCAAATTTTTCTGTTCAACTGTATCCTTCAGACTCATCGTCTCTGAACCTGTAGCTCCAATTACAAGCTCCCAATCAGGGTGGTTTTGAAAGAATTCCTGCGCATAATCGATGATCTGCTCAATTCGATATAACTTTTCGTGCAAACGATTTGAATAGATAATCTTTTCCTTAGGTAAAGAAGGAATGAGATCAACTCCATATTGTAAAAGTCTGTATTTTTCGCTCCCTACATGCAGACTATTCATTGCAGCTATCATCTCTCTTGAATCAGCAGTAACAATACTTGATCTCTCAAGGGTTTTGCGAACCAGGAATCTGTAAAATTTGTTTGCCTGTGGAATCACCAAAACATCACTTCCCCAAGCCGTTGTAATGACAGGTATTTTCAACTGAGCTGCAGCTCTGGTGACAAAGTAAGCTACCCTGTTTACCTGATGGATGTGAATGATGTCAGGTGAAATATCTTTCAGTAATTGCTTGAGCTTACTCACTTTTGAAAGTATGTTGGTCGGTTTGATATCTCTAAATGACATCACATATTGTTCTCCAAATCCAGTAAACCTTGCTTCCTTTTCAAGTAAAATATCAGGTGTCATCCCTTGATCATTCAATGCGGTGATGAATGAAGAGACATGAACTGAATTTGGTCCTACTACTAGTACTTTCACTGCTTTAAATTTCTAATGAAGCTATTTAATTTCTCAACCTGAAATTTTCTGTGCAGCTCACCGATCCTTTCACGTTTAACTGGATAAGGCTCCTTCCTCTGCCAATAACCGTATAGCGTTCTAATCGCTTCCTTTCCTCCTTGCACATCATCAAAGCCTACCGGAATGCCAATATTGTAATCTCTTATTAAGTCAGCGGCAACATCATCAAGATCTATAAAGGCTAAAATTGGTTTTTGCACAGAGGCATAATCAAAGATCTTACCGCTGAACTGTCCTTTAGTGCCTAGGGGGGGATTCACCATTAAATTACAATCCGCAGCGGCCATTTCCTCAATTGCGTCTTTATAAGGTAAAGGGGGTATAAATTCTACAAATCGTTCCAATTCAGCAGGTATAGTGAAATTATGATTTGTTCCAAGGAATTTAAACTTAATGTCATCACCTATATCTCCATCTTTTAAAAGTTCCTGAATACTTTGAAAGAAATAATCAGGTTTGCGTTTCCCGTAGAAAGTACCCGCATAAACGATTGTGTAAACCTCGTTGAAATTTGATTTCGGTTGTACATTATGATTGTACCCGTTACGAACTTCGATAAACTCCTTTACCTCTGGCATCAGAGTCTTGAATTCATTTAATATCGGTTCAGCTACCGATGTTATCACATCAACGAACGGAGCAAACTGTTTCTCTTTTTGTCTCAATTTAGATCGCTCATTTTCACTTGCAAATGGATTGCCACTCATTTCATCTCGCATATCTGCGATCCAAATTAGATCAGGTGATGCTAACTTCATTTCATAAGCGATCTCATGAGCTTCCACAGGTGCATATGAACTGATCAATATATCGAAAGATTCCTGTCCATTTAGCTGAAGTCCACGTTTTAAAGCTTTTCTTTTCCACGCGCCATAAGAAGATACCCCCAATCGCGCAGTAAGGACATTAATTAAACTCTTTAAATGATGCAAGAATTTTCCATCCGATTGCTTGTGTTTGATCTTATTCCAAAATGAACTTCCTCCAATGTAATGCACTACTCCATTATCATTATTTAGTACGACATCTCTTTCACCTAAAGTCAACACCGTAACATCATTATCCGAGCTGAGATATTCTACAAATGACTCCATACGATTAACGGCCACTCCTTTTGTTGGCGGAAACCATGCGGTTATTAAAAGTATTTTAGTTTTGGTCATTCAGTAATTTCTTTATTTGACTCGTATAATGAGAAAACACCTTGTCACGACTAAGCTCTTCACTTGCAAACTTAATATTCTCTTGGTTAGGGCTCATTTTCCTTGATATCACTTGCTGAAAAGCTCTACTGATTGCATCGATCAATGCTTCACTGGATAATTCGATTTGATGAACCCCTTCCAATGGGTAGTTCCATATTACCTCTGCGCCGGTAGCTAGGGCCTGACTTACACTAAAAGCTTTACCATCATGTTCGCATAAACGAACAAACACGGGGTGGGACTTATACAGTTCTATCATTTTATTTTCATCTACCCATCCTAAAAATAAAACGTTATCAGGTACCTCTATACCTTTCCCGTCCGATCCAACAATCACAAATTCAACATTGGGTAAATCCCTGGCTGCCGTTAATAAATAAGACCATCCATAAAACTCTTCACGTCCCTTGGCTATGTAGCTCAAAACAGAAAGTTTATCATATTTCTGATCGTTACCAAAATGATCTACATAAGAAAAAGGAGCATAGATACCATTGGGAACAACCTCCTTTAGCTCATCTTGGAACCATGGTGCTGAAAATAAATGTCTCGCGTTGTTGATATACTCTTTATAGATCGTACCATTTTTATTTCGTGAGACAGCAAGTGACACATCGGTTCCGTGCCATTGCATGATTAACTTTTTATGTCGGGACAAAACCTTGTCCAAACTTCCACTTCTATCGGAAACGCCATTAAATGAAATTACTGCCTTGCAAAATGGAAGATTCAACAGAAATCTGATCTTATCCCATTTGGAATAATACGTATCTAAAAAGATATAAGTATTCTCTCGATCGAACTCGTTCAATTCTTTCGCGACTTTTTTCCCAAAATATGGTAGTCCATTAATTAGAACGCGCATGAGCTTTCTTGATCAGAGTATACAGCCAATATAGGTAAAATAGCTGGAAAATGGCAAATACAATACTATAGACAAGCAGTCCGTAATTGAAATTCATACCCCATTCTGAGGCAAACCAAAAAGCACTTAGGGTGATTGCATAACCCAGTGTTGCAAACAAGTAACCCAATCGTTGTTTATTCAATAGAATAGGAATACTACTGATTGGAGACAATACAAATAGTAAAAAAAGCATCGGTGTGATCATACGCGCATATTCCCCTGCGACGCGCCACTCATGTCCAAAATACCAGTCGAAGATATCAGGACCTATAAATACAATTACGAGAATAAAAGGAATTGAAAAAGCCGTCGATGTGGTGAGTGTTTTCTTTAAAATCGGCACAGGGCTTTTACCATTGTTGATAGCGCTACTTACTTCAGCATAAAAGATCTGTGAAACAGAACTCGTTATAAGACCTATGGGAGCACGAACATACTTATGCATCATGGCAAAAAGTCCCAGTTCTTTCATTCCGAACGTGTAAGTTATGATCCAAAAAAGCAGGAATTGTGTGGCAAAAATGTCAGTAAATGCGTGAAGTGAGTTGATCATAGGAAAATCCTTGTACTCGCGAATCGTTGATTTTAAGGTTGTAATGTTATAACCCTCATTACGATCAGGTTTGTCCATAAAAAAGATCAACACCAA
>SBGS01000213.1 GCA_006226555.1 Bacteroidota bacterium | reverse complement strand
GTTTCCCCGGAAAATATAATTGGATTGTTCCAGCTATCAATATCGTAGATCTGTCCACGCCAGAAGATCTTGTAGAAGCTGCCATTATCCTTAAAAACCAATATATTTTCTCCTATGTGAACCGGCCATTCCAATTGTCCAAACCCCGCGAAAAGCTGATGCGTCTTACCACGATAGTATACGTTCATCGAATTGAATCTTGTGTCCTCGTATACGATCAAACTATCCTTAACCTCATATCGTTCCGCGTTGTAGGTTAAGGTCTTCAGCTCTCCATTATCCCACATGTTCAAAGTCGGACCGATCTTCCAGGTCATGAGATTATCAGAAACCTCATACTCAGCCATTAAATTGGCTACATTCTTTTTTTGTTTGCCGTCAAAAACTACAAGATTTTCTCTCATATCAATGTAGGCGACAACGTTGTCTCCATACTTAAAACCCTTTATGGGCTGAATCTCGATCTGTCTGAAAAAACCGTTTTGAAAGCTCTTGAAGAAGTTGTTAAAATCAAGAAATGGCACTACTTGTTGAGCGAAAGTAGTGAGGCTTACAAAAAATAGTGAGATAGAAAAAAATATACGCATCGCTCAAATTTACCAATTTTCGGACCAATGTGATCCCAACCGTTCATACTGAAATCTAACCTGTGGTCAACTAAAACCGATCAAAATAAGATAGATTCATTATTTTTCGGCTCAAAATAACTTAAGCATGAAACGAATATTCTTATCTTCTATTGTTTCCTTGATGGCTTTACAATCGTTTGGCCAGAAAGAGATCAAGTTCGTTGAATATGATCTAGACAACGGAATACACGTGATCTTGCACGAGGAACATGCAACTCCAATAGTTGCAGTATCTGTTCTTTATCACGTAGGATCTAAAAATGAAAACCCGGATCGCACAGGATTTGCACATTTCTTTGAGCATTTATTGTTTGAAGGAACGACAAACATCGAAAGAGGTGAATACGATAAACTCGTAGAATCCAACGGTGGAACACTGAATGCAAATACTTCTCAAGACAGAACTTATTACTATGAAATTCTGCCATCAAATCAGACAGAATTGGGTATCTGGCTGGAAAGCGAAAGAATGCTGCATGCTAAAGTGGACAACGTAGGTATTGAGACACAACGTAGCGTTGTTAAGGAAGAAAAAAGACAGCGCGTTGACAATCAACCTTATGCTTCCTTCTTTACTGAAATGTTCTCTCGCATGTTTACCGAGCACCCGTACAACTGGGTTCCGATCGGAAGCATGGAGCATTTGGATGCTGCACAAGAAGCAGACTACGTAAATTTCTATCGTACTTTCTATGTTCCTGCCAATGCAACCGTTTCGATCGCAGGTGATATCGATATCGAGGAGACTAAAAAATGGGTAGCGAAGTATTTTGGATCGATCCCTAAAGGTCAAGCGATCAACATGTACCGTGACTGGGAACTATTAGATGATGCGGCTTTCGAAGCTAAATATGGTGTTAAGCGTACAGCTTTTGACGGGACAAACTTCCTTAAACCTAAAGATAAAGCAGCTGCTGCCAAATTAAAGGAGCTTCAAAACACTCCGATTGAAATCCCAAGACCTAAGAAAGCAACAGAACAACTCTCTGGTGTAATCAAAGACACGATCTACGACAACATTCAGCTACCTGGTATTTTCATGGGATACCGTTTACCTGAGCAAACTCATCCGGACATGTACGCACTCCAAATGATGAACGACGTCCTTTCAGGAGGAGCCTCTTCTCGTATCAACAAGAATCTTGTCGAAAAGCAACAGATTGCAACCTTTGCCTTCTCATTCTCTTATGGATTGGAAGACGCAGGAATCGGAATGTTCGCTGCGATCGCAGCTAAAGACAGATCATTAGACTCTATTCAAATGGCCTTTGATGCGGAGATCGAAAAGATGAAGAATGAGCTCATCACGGAAGAAGAATTTCAAAAGATCCGCAATCAGTATGAGAACCAGTTTGTGAGCTCAAACGCAAGCGTAGCAGGTATTGCTGAAAATCTTGCTGACAATCACGTTTACAGTGGTGGTGCTAACAAGATCAATACTGAATTAGCTAATTATATGAAAGTTACACGTGAAGACATTCAGCGTGTTGCTCAAAAATACCTTACACAAGACAAACGAATCATTCTTCTTTACTTACCAAAAGAAGGACAACAATAAAACTGACTTATCATGAAAAAACTAATCATAGCATTAAGCATTGTACCTTGTTTTGTATACGGTCAGTTGGATCGTTCTGTGCGACCATCAGCAGGTCCAGCAAAAACGATCAACATAAAAGATTCTGAAGTTTACAAAACAAGTAATGGAATAACAGTGATCCTTTCTGAGAATCACAAGCTGCCTCGCGTGACATTTGAAGTGGTTGTTGGAAGCAATCCTAAAATGGAAGGTGAGCTTGCCGGTCTTTCTGACATTGCAGGTTCACTCATCACTGCTGGAACTACCAATCGTTCAAAGGATGAGATCGATGCAACGATCGATTATATCGGAGCTAATCTAAGTGCAGACGACAATTCTATTCGCCTTTCATGCCTTACAAAGCATATGTCAAAGGGACTGGACATTATGTCTGATGTTCTTCTGAACGCCAATTTCCCTCAAAATGAAGTTGATCGTGTGATCAAGCAGAACGAGTCAGGATTGCTATCTGCAAAATCAGATGCAGGAACCATGGCAAATAATGCCGTTTCAAAAGTTAACTTCCCGAATCACCCGTACGGTGAGATCATGACGGAGGCAAGTCTTGCGAACATCAACAGAGGAATGCTTGAAGGGTTCTACAAGCAAACCTTTACTCCTGAAGGAAGTTACCTCGTAGTTGTAGGTGACATCGACATGGAAACATTAAAACCAATTGTTGAGCAATATTTCGGTAGCTGGAAAGGTGGACAGCCTTATAAAGCTGAGTTGACTTCAAAGAATACTAATTCCGGTAATCGCGTATTCTTTGTCAACAAGCCTGGTGCTGTTCAGTCTGTAATTCAAGTAACTTTCCCTATTGACATTAAGGCAGGACATCCTGATTATCTTAAGTTGAATGTCCTTAACCAAGTACTTGGTGGTGGAGGATTCGGAAGCCGTTTGATGCAGAACCTTCGCGAGGACAAAGCATATACCTATGGATGTTACTCCCGACTAAACGTAACTGAAAACGGAAGCTGGATCAACGCCGGAGGTAACTTCAGAAATGCTGTTACAGATAGCGCTATCACACAGATCCTTTATGAGTTTGATAGAATCATCAAATCTGAAGTAACGCAGGATGAGCTTGATCTTATTAAGTCATCAATGGCAGGAAGCTTCTCACGCTCTTTGGAAAGCCCATCAACTGTGGCGCGTTTCGCTTTGAGCATCATTAGAAACAACCTTCCAAAAGATTACTATCAGACTTATCTTCAAAAGCTTGCTGCCATTTCAAAACAAGACATTCTTGATGTAGCAAAAAAATATCTGACAGCTAACAAATTGAATATTGTTGTTGTAGGAAATGAAGAGGTTATTGAAAAATTGAAACCTTTTGATGCAGATGGAAAGATCGAGAAGCTTGATGCATTTGGTAATCCTGTAAAAGAGCGCATGGCGGCGGATATTTCGGCAGATGAACTGTTGGAATCATACGTCAACGCAATTATGCCTGATATGAACGCTAAAATGCGTGCAAAAACCTTGAAAAAGATAAAGTCCGTAGAAGAGGTTTACGAGTTCACTATGCCTCAAATGCCTTTCCCTATGACTTCGACACGTGTGTGGATCAGTCCAAATACAACAGGTTCAAAACTGGAAGCACAAGGCATGACTTTCCAAAAAGAGTACGTTGGTGCGACTGAAGGAAAATCAACAAATATGCAAACGGGTAGTGAAATGTATTCAGCTGAGAAACTAGCTGCAAAACACAAGTCTGTTGGGATCATTCCCGAAATGAACTACAAAACAAGCGGCATGCAATATGAGTTGCTTGGTATTGAAGAAGTGGATGGTAAGCTTTGTTATGTACTAAAATTAAATGATGGTGAATCTGAGTCTTTCGAGTACTTTGAAAAAGGTACTTTCATGAAGGTAATGACCTTGAGCATTCAAACAAATGGTGAAGAAAGCAGTGAATCACGCATTACTTATTCGAAGTATACAAACCACAATGGAATTCTCTTCCCTGATGCCATGCAGATCGCAATGGGGCAAGCAACCTTAAGTGGTAAACTTAAATCGAGATCCTTCAATACGAAGATCGACATTGAGTCTTTCAAATAATTAAAGATCCCGGCCGATAGGTCGGGATTTTTTTTTGCATGAACGTTTGATGTAACCCTAAAGTCCCGTTTTTCGTTCAAGCATTTATGCGAAGCTTGCTTCTCTTGCTGCTTTGGGTATTACTACTTCAAAATGGATTCTCACAGATTTCCCAGCGTTCATTTTATTATAATCCGGTAACATGCGGTATGACGGACTCATCAAAATCAGAGTTCCTGAACATGCAGACCATCATGGACAAATTTGAATGCCAGATCATCGAGCTGAATGCTTTTGCTGAAGCAGGGCCGAATTCCGAGAAAAATGCTCAGTGTTTTGCGGACAGCATACTGAAACGTCTACCGGAACAGATGACGGAGCCCAGTGTAAACATCTATGGCGCACATCGTGTCGCGCTCAACTTCACTCCTGCCGGATGGAATCGAGTAGATCTTTATTTTTATGTTGGTAAAGAGAAAATGGATGATGTACAGATCAATTACACCGGTAATACAAATGAAAATGACACAGTAACGATCGCTGAGATGGAAGCCAGAGCCGCACTGCGCATCCCTCCCTCACTTGATAACATTGTTGAAGGTGTTCCGATCGTAACCCCTATTACCTTTATCGGAGGAAAAGCAAAAGTTACCACGGACTCTTATCCTTACTTAGATTATTTGCGTGCTACCCTGGTTAAAAACCCGGACCTCAGTGCTCATATTCGTGGACACGTTTGCTGTGGACCAAATTTTCGCATCAGTAATGCTCGAGCAAAAACCGTGTACAAATATCTCATTAAGCATGGAATAAGTAAGACGAGATTGTCATACAAAGGATATAGTAATAACGAACCGGTTGTCTGGCCGGAAAAAACAAATGATGACCGAAAATCGAACAGAAGAGTAGATATCATTTTTAAGAAAACGACAGGAGGCAATGAAATTATTCTTTAGTCTATTTTTCATTTTATCATTCAATCATTCGTTTTCACAGCCGGAAGCTGCGGATTCGCTTTACCCACTCATCATTTACTACGAGGGTAGTAATTTCAATATTGATTCTAACTATCGCTATCGGTTGACAGACCTTGTACAATACATGAATTCGAGACCCGAAATTTCACTGCACGTGCGTGGTCACGTGTGTTGCGGACCGGATAAAAAGCTCAGTAAAAAACGAGCAAAAAAGGCTTTTCAGTATTTAAAGAAGAATGGAATCCACAAAAACAGGTTAAGCTATGCCGGGTATAGTAATGATCTACCACTTCGATTCCCTGAAAAGACCAAGGAAGACGCAGAAATGAATAGGCGTGTCGACTTTGTCATTCGAAGATGACGTCTATATTAACATGTTTAAAGTACCACTGATTAAAAAATAACTATATTCGACCCTTCACAGAAGACTTCTAATGCAGGTAGAATCACAGGAATATATTGTACAATTACGTCAAGATGGGATCATCCATGTGCACTACAAGGCCGCAACAAAGGTGACGAAATCCACCCTAAAGGAGCTGGAGAAGATATACATCGATCTTACAAGCATTAAAAGACCTTTCATCTTCACGGGCGATGAGTTTGTTTCAATCACAAATGAAGCGAGAAAATATGCTGCTGAAATGGACAGAAAAATTCCTTCTCTCGGAAGTGCTTTTGTAGCCAAAAACCTAGCCCAAAAAATATTGGCAAATTATTACTTCAAATTCAATAAACCTGTCAACCCTCTCAAAGTTGTAGGAAGTTTTGAAGAAGGTCTTGCCTTTATCAATGAGACATACGAATTACATCCTGTTCAATAAATAAGATCAGAGATCCAGGTACTTCAGGAATTCATTCTTGACATCGTTAATTTGAAACGACCCTCCATAGAATGACGTAACCGTTTCACTGTTCACGTCTTCTACACCTCTTGAAGACACACATAAGTGTTTTGCATCAATGATAACCGCTACATCTTCCGTCTGCAAAAGATCTTGCAGTTCCTTACCTATTTGAACGGTTAATCGTTCCTGCACCTGCGGACGTTTAGCATAATACTGTGCAATACGATTCAATTTGGATAATCCGATCACCTTTCCGTTTGAGATATATGCGATATGAGCTTTTCCGATAATTGGCACGAAATGATGCTCGCAATTGGAGTATAATGTAATGTTCTTCTCCACTAGCATCTCTCCATACTGGTACTTATTTTCAAACAATGCGATCTTAGGCTTATTCTGTGGATCAAGTCCGGAAAAGATCTCTTCTACGTACATCTTTGCAACACGCTCAGGCGTTCCTTTGAGGGAATCATCGGAAAGATC
>SBGS01000211.1 GCA_006226555.1 Bacteroidota bacterium | reverse complement strand
TTTGGTTACACAAATAACCTGGAGATAAATGTGGACATGACTACGCAAAAAGGAACCCACATTAAGATCCCAATGTACGGTATGGGTGAGATCGACAGCGAGACGAGCTTCATTGTCTTCAAGGAAGAAATTGAGGACACATTTGAAAATGAGATCGAGCAAAAATTTGACCTCACAGGTGTTTCTTTGAATTTGAATTTCCATGCCACCCCGGATGCAACCGTAGAGATCATTTTCGATGAGAACATCGGAGACATTATATCTGCGACGGGTTCAGGAGATATTAATATTGGAGTAAATAATCTTGGGGAAGTTACCATGAACGGTACATATACCGTAGAAAGTGGGATCTACGACTTCGCCATGAATATCATTAAAAAACAGTTCTTCATAGAAAAAGGTGGTAAGATCAGCTGGACAGGAGACCCATATGATGCGATTCTCGACCTTAAAACCTATTACAAAGTAAACGCCAATATTTCAGCTATTTCAGATGATCAATTGGTTGCAACGGGATCCGGAGTTCATCAGCCCGTATTATGTTACATGAATCTGTCGGAGTCATTACTGAGGCCTACCATAAAATTCGACATTAAAGCTCCACAAGCTGATGAGATCGCCAAATCACTTATTAATAGGATCACGGCGGATCAAGACGAGTTAAACCGACAGTTCTTCTCTCTCCTGCTCTTCAGAAAATTCCAATCGTTAAACACCTCTTCATACAGTGGTCGCGGAGATGTGGGCGAACAACTTTTGACAAATCAGATCAATTCGATTCTGAGCACAGTGAGTGACGATTACGATCTGGGAGTGAACTTTGCCAAAGACAGGTACAGCGGAGATAAACAGTATGAATTTATGGTATCCAGAACATTCCTGAATGACCGATTGATAGTAACGGGAAGTTTTGGAGTAGAAAACACCGTTCAGAGCGAAGGAGCTCAAACAGACTTCATCGGTGATATTACCGTAGAATACCTGATCAACGAGAGTGGTACATTCAGAGGCAAGATATTTAATGAGTCAAATGACCAATCCATCATTCTACAGAGTGACGCAGGTAAATTCACACAAGGAATTGGTGTTACCTATAAGGAGGAATACAACAAAACCTCAGAGCTTAAAATGATCCAATATTTCTTTGATATTTTCAGATCAGCTGAAAACAAGAAATATCCGATAAAACGTAAACGAGAACAGCGCGAAGTACCTCCGATTCAGAGTGCAGTACTTCCTGAAGATTAGTCTCCCCGCTCTGAATGACCATATAATTGGTATCTTCGTGTTTCTGAAATAAATCGTTTAAGACCTTTATACATGAATAAAGTACTGATAGCCAATAGAGGAGAGATCGCGAGAAGAGTGATACGTTCATTAAAAAAAATGGGGATCGCTTCTGTTGCTGTATATTCTGATGCGGATGCTCATGCACCTCACGTTCTAGAGGCAGATGAAGCTGTTTACTTAGGAGAAAGTCCTTCCTCTCAAAGTTATTTGAAACAAGATCTTATCATTGAACATTGTAAACGCTTGGGGGTAGATGGAATTCATCCGGGTTACGGTTTCCTTTCTGAAAATGCAGAATTCGCAAGAAAAGTAAAAGCAGCAGGAATTACGTTTATTGGTCCTTCACCTGAAGCAATGGAGGTAATGGGAGATAAGCTGAGTGCTAAGCAAGCCGTTAAGTCGTTCGACGTTCCGTTAGTTCCGGGATTTGATGAGGCTGTTACAGACATCAATCTAGCGAAGAAGATCGCTGCAGAGATAGGTTACCCTGTACTGATAAAGGCTTCAGCCGGAGGTGGAGGAAAAGGAATGCGACTCGTTGATCGTGAAGAGGACCTAGAGGAACAAATGCGAATGGCGCAAAATGAAGCACGTTCTTCTTTTGGAGATGACGCTGTTTTTATCGAGAAATTCGTTACCAAACCAAGACACATTGAGATCCAGGTCTTCGCTGATAGCCACGGGAACGTTGTTCATTTATTTGAGCGTGAATGCTCAATTCAGCGTCGTCATCAAAAAGTTATTGAAGAGGCTCCTTCTGCACTATTATCACCTGATATGCGTGAACGTATGGGACAGGCAGCAGTAAATGTCTGCAAGGCATGTAATTACGAAGGGGCAGGAACAGTAGAATTCCTCGTGGATGCGGACAGAAATTTCTATTTCCTGGAGATGAATACGCGTCTACAGGTAGAGCACCCTGTTACGGAAGAGATCACTGGCCTTGACCTCGTCGAATGGCAGATCAGAGTGGCACGTGGAGAAAAACTACCAAAATCTCAGGACGAGCTTACGATAAACGGACATGCCCTTGAAGTTAGGGTATATGCTGAAGATGCTTTAAACGGTTTTACTCCTGACATCGGTACATTGGAAAGATACCGCGTACCAAAAGGCGAATCTGTTCGAGTGGATGATGCTTTTCTTGAAGGAATGGATATTCCGATCTATTACGACCCGATGATCGCCAAGCTTGTTGTCTGGGGGAAAGACAGACCAAGTGCGATCAGAAGAATGATCAAAGCAATAAACGAATATCAGATCTCAGGCTTGAGCACCACACTTGATTTTGGTAAGTACGTCATGAAACATCCGGCATTCAAATCAGGAGATTTCGATACGAATTTTGTGAAGCATTATTTTTCGGATCCACGTGTCATGTATACAGCTATGGAAGAAGAAGGAGATGCATTAAGTCATGGTATCCTTCAGATCTGGGATGACCTGAAAACGATGAACAACTACGACTTCGCTTCACAGGAAGAACCTAGCGCATGGAAGATAACCCGAACAAAAGGATAAAAATTGAAAGGATTAACCTTTCGCTTTTAATTATTACTGTTAAATTTACCAAGGAAAATCACAACGAATTAGCATGAATTTACACGAATTTCAAGGAAAATCCATCTTAAAAAGTTTTGGAGTAGCTATCCAGGAAGGAAAAGTAGTCAACAAGGTTGAAGATGCTGTAGCTGCAGCAAAAGAACTAACAGCAGAGACTGGTACTGAATGGTACGTTGTTAAGGCTCAGATCCACGCAGGAGGACGAGGAAAGGGAACAGTTGAAGAAACTGGTTCACACGGAGTTGTTCTTGCAAAGGGAATCGATCAAGTTGAAGACAAAGTAAAAGGTATTCTTGGTGGTCACCTTGTAACCGCTCAAACAAATGGTAAGGGAAAACGTGTAAATCAGGTATTGATCGCACAGGACGTATATTACCCAGGTGCAAGCGAGCCTTCAGAATTCTACATGTCTGTGCTTCTTGATCGTGAAAAAGGACGCAACATCATTATGTATTCTACTGAAGGAGGTATGGATATTGAGACAGTTGCTGAAGAAACTCCACATTTGATCTTCAAAGAAGAGATCGATCCACGAGTTGGTATCCAAGGATTCCAGGCACGTAAAATTGCCTTCAACTTAGGATTGAGTGGACAGGCGTTCAAAGAAATGACAAAGTTTGTTACTGCTTTGTACGCTGCATACGAAGGTTGTGATGCTTCAATGTTTGAGATCAACCCTGTTCTTAAAACATCTGATGATCGTATCATCGCTGTAGATGCTAAAGTAACACTTGACGGTAATGCTTTGTATCGCCATAAGGCTTATGCTGATATGCGCGATAAAACAGAAGAAGATCCAACAGAAGTTGAAGCTGGTGAAGCTGGATTGAACTTCGTTAAGCTGGATGGAAACGTTGGGTGTATGGTAAACGGTGCAGGTCTTGCGATGGCAACCATGGATATCATTAAACTTTCAGGTGGAAACCCGGCTAACTTCCTTGATGTAGGTGGTACAGCAGATGCTGAACGTGTAGAGAAAGCATTCAACATCATCCTGAAAGATCCTAACGTAAAAGCGATCCTGATCAACATCTTTGGAGGTATTGTACGTTGTGATCGTGTTGCTCAAGGTATTGTTGACGCATACAAGAACTACGGAGAGCTTCCTGTTCCTTTGATCGTAAGACTTCAGGGAACAAATGCTGAAGAAGCGAAGAAATTGATCGACGAGTCTGGATTACCGGTACACTCTGTCGTTCTTCTTCAAGAAGCAGCGGATAAAGTAAAAGAAGTGCTTGCTTAAGCTTTAAAAATTATAAAAACGAAAGCCTTCGGTCTATTGACGGAAGGCTTTTCTTTTAAGTAGTCTATCACGTGAACTTTTTCAATAGAAGAATGATCATATATAAAACAGCTGAAGAAATTGAAATCATGCGCGAAGCAGCGCTAGTTGTAAGCCGTACCCTTGGAGAGATCGCTAAAGTAATTGGTCCGGGAGTTACCGGAAATGAATTAGATAAGCTTGCCGAGGATTACATACGCTCTCAAGGAGCAGTACCAGGATTTAAAGGACTTTATGGTTGTCCGAGTACCGTACTTGTATCCGTGAATGAACAAGTAGTTCATGGTCTGCCTTCCGATATTCCCTTTAAAGAAGGTGACATCATTTCTGTAGATTGCGGAGCTGTATGGAAAGGTTATTATGGTGATCACGCCTACACGTTTGAAATCGGTGAGGTCGCCCCTGAAGTGAAAAAGTTGTTGCAGGTCACAAAGGAATGTCTGTATATTGGAATTGAAGAAGCCAAAGTCGGAAATCGCATTGGAGATATAGGATTCGCGATCCAGCAGCATGCTGAAAAACACGGTTATGGCGTTGTTCGTGATCTCGTTGGTCATGGACTGGGAAAAAGTCTTCATGAAGATCCTCAGGTACCTAATTACGGAAGAAGAGGCCGTGGAAAAAAAGTAGAAAATGGTTTGACCATTGCAATTGAACCAATGATCAACATGGGAACTGAAAAAGTGGAGCAATTGGATGACAACTGGACTATCGTCACACAGGATGGATTACCAAGTGCGCATTTTGAGCACGATATTGCGGTTGTTGACGGTAAACCAGTGATCCTTTCGACATTTGATTACATCGAAGAAGCACTAGCTGCGAAAAAATGATAAGCGTAGAACGATCGGTCTTTCTGAGTATTCTCACACTGATCGTATATACGTTCAGCATTTACTTTCAGCCCGGTGGGCAACTTGTATTCCCATTCCCACTCTACCCTGTTTTTTTACTGGTTATTTCGGTGATCTACTTTGTTCATGAACGCAAAATGAAAGGTGCTTTTTTATTACCTGTAGCAGCCTTGTTCGGGTTGCTTGGCACTCCCTTCTTCTGGGAGATCATACTTAGCTCAGCGGATCAACAACAATTATTTGCATCAAGCTTCACTGATATAATTCTATTCATTTCGAAGGCACTCATTATCATTTGGAGCATCATAGTTTCAACTAAAGGAAAAGACTTATGGTTGAACTATGCAATTATTATCCTTGGTATTGCCGGACTCATTATCGGAATGATACTCAACAGCACGCTGATCGAAGGAATATCATTTGTTATCTTCATGATACTGAGTGGATTCATCGCTACGAATAAAACCTTGGCAGCCATCTTCCTCTTTCTGGCTTTTTTGCGTCTTACAGAGTGGTTTACAATCGGGGGGAATTATTTTTGAATTTTGTCCTTAAATAATTTTGAGTAGTCGGTGGATTTGCTAATTTTGCCTTCCGTTCTTTGAACATTGGTGAGATGGGTGAGTGGCTGAAACCAGCAGTTTGCTAAACTGCCGTACGGGTAACCGTACCGGGGGTTCGAATCCCCCTCTCACCGCTTTTTTTTTCAGAGCGGTATTGCAGAAGTAAAAGAATTGATTATTTTTGCACTCCCAATAAAGGAAAACGATCCTTTTAGGAAATGAAAAATTGAAAAACGATTCAAGAGTCAATCTCCTTGAAAACGGGGTGTAGCGTAGCCCGGTCATCGCGCCTGGTTTGGGACCAGGAGGTCGCAGGTTCGAATCCTGCCACCCCGACGTTAGGGGGATGAGTAATCATCCCCCTTTTTTTTTGAAATAGTGAAATTCGGATAACGCCAAACAACCTTTGGCTATCCTCGATCTTCGCAAGCTTCGCTTGCTCTGGTCGCGTAGCTCAGCTGGATAGAGCAACTGCCTTCTAAGCAGTAGGTCACAGGTTCGAATCCTGTCGCGATCACAAAAAAAGCACTACCCTCTTGGTGGTGCTTTTTTCGTTTTAAGCCTATTATTTAGAGATTACTACTCCTTCTTGTGATTGACAAGATCCACGAGAGTATAAGTGAAGTACAGACAACTAAAAATCTGTGCTAACCTGAATCCATACCATTCATCAACACAGCCTGATTGAGCCGCAGACATATTTAACCATTCCACGAAAAGATAAAAGAAAGTTATAGCATAAAAAAGCAAGATAGATGCAAGTACCAAGCTTGTTACTCTAGAATTTTTATTTCTCGGCATCAACATACTTAGCAGACTTGTTGTGAGAAACAACATAAGAAATATCCAACCCGACCTAAGCTCATAACCAATATAAATTTGACTGCCTCTAATCCAACAATGATAATGTGCAAAGGGTAAGAAAAAAATAGCCAGGCATGAGGCTAAAATAAAATGTTGTTCTCCTTCGATATAATCATAGCTATACGTTTATCTAAAGACCGAGCTGGATGCCTTGATCGCCAGCTTGGCCCCTCATCGCCCG
>SBGS01000090.1 GCA_006226555.1 Bacteroidota bacterium | reverse complement strand
GCACCTGCCTGGACAAAAGCTCCGGTGGATCTGAAGGATGAGGATTACGAAAATTTCTACAGGGAGTTGTATCCGATGACCTTTGAAGATCCGTTGTTTCACATTCACTTAAACGTAGATTATCCTTTCAATCTTACAGGAATATTATACTTCCCGAGGATCAAAGAGAATGTAGAAGTTCAAAGAAATAAGATCAACTTGTACTCAAACCAGGTGTTTATCACGGACAGCGTTGAAAACATAGTGCCTGAATTTTTGACATTATTGCATGGAGTGATCGATTCACCGGATATCCCATTGAATGTATCAAGATCTTATCTTCAAAGTGATGCAAATGTGAAGAAGATCTCTGCTCACATCACGAAGAAAGTGGCAGATAAATTAGCCGAAATGTTTAAAAAGGATCGTGCTGATTTTGAGGAGAAATGGGATGATCTGAGTGTCTTTGTGCAATATGGAATGTTGTCTGAGGATAAGTTCTCTGATAAGGCGAAGACCTTTGCTTTGTTGAAGGACACTGATGGAACATCTTATACGATGGAAGAGCTGAAAGAAAAGCTTGGGCCAATTCAAACGGATAAGGACAATAAACTTGTATTGCTCTATACCGGAGACAAAGAGGCTCATTTCGGATTTATTCAAAAAGCGCAGGCGAGAGGTTATAAAGTACTGTTGCTGGAGGGACCACTGGCGCCACATTGGATACAGAAATTGGAAATGATCTACAACGATGTTCAATTTGCGCGCGTAGATGCGGATACATTGGATAAATTGATCAGAAAAGAAGAGGAGCTTCCTTCAAAATTGAGCGAAGAAGATAAAAAGTCTTTACTTCCACTTTTTGAAGAAGTAGTGGATAAAGATAAGTTTACAGTACAATTTGAAAGCATGAGCGCTGATGAAGCACCAATCATTATCACTCAACCGGAATTCATTCGTAGAATGATGGAGCAGCAAAAGCTAGGCGGTGGAGGATTCTATGGTGCTTTCCCGGAGCGCTACAATTTGGTAGTGAACGGAAATCATCCGAAGATTCAGGAAGTGTTGGAGACGAAGACAGCGAAGTCAAAAGAACGCAAAGTGAAGCAGTTGACGGATATTGCACTTTTGTCTCAGGGTATGCTGAGAGGTGAGGCCTTGAATGCTTTCATTGAAAGAAGTATAGAATTGATTTAATGACTACGGGGGCGAGTTACGCCCCCTTTTAATTTTTTGGATCTTGTTTAAATGGGTTTTAGCGATTGCTGGTTTTTTCCTTTTTAATCGCAGTATTTTTGGAGCACTACTTGGATTTTTTATCGGTTCAGGGATCGATAATTATCAGACGATGATGCGTAATGCTCAAAAGGGGAATGCCGATGGTAGAAGAGTTTCTCCGGAAGATCTTTTCCAGTATTACCAGCAAAGAAGCACGCAATATGATGTGCCAACAATGCTGATGGCCTTATCTGCCGCTGTAATGAAGGCCGATGGAAAAGTGTTGAAGGCGGAGTTGAATTATGTGAAGACATTCTTCAATCAGCAGTTCGGACCTCAGTTTTCTTCACAGCACCTTCAGGTATTAAAACGATTTCTGGATTCAGGTAACATTCCTTTGGAGCAGATCTGTCAGGATATCAGACTTAGAATGCAACCGGAGGTTCGCGTTCAGCTCTTGCATTATCTCTTTGGTATCGCAAAAGCAGATGGGGATGTATCGGTTTCTGAAATGCGTGTGATCGAGCATGTCTCCAGAATGCTGCATGTGGGAAGTCAGGAGTTTGAATCGGTAAGGAATATGTTCTACAGGGATATTGATTCCGATTATAAGGTTCTTGGTGTTGATCCCTCGGCTACGGATGAAGAGATCAAAAAAGCTTATCGAAAAATGGCCATTAAATTCCATCCCGACAAAGTATCTCAAATGGGAGAAGAATTTCAAAAGGGAGCTAAAGAAAAATTCCAGAAAGTACAAGAGGCTTATGAGGCCATCAAAAAGAGAAGAGGATTCAAATAATTACTTTGATTTTGTCTTGAAAAG
The DNA here is from genome assembly GCA_006226555.1 of Bacteroidota bacterium. Lineage (GTDB taxonomy): Bacteria > Bacteroidota > Bacteroidia > Flavobacteriales_D > Crocinitomicaceae > UBA4466. The sequence continues at coordinate 4,581 of SBGS01000090.1, read as the reverse complement.
ATCGAAGTTACATCCCATTAACCAGTTGTACTGACCAAAGAAAAAGTACTGAGAAGCCCTGTCAGATTTGTACATGGTTGTGCGAATATCAGGCATGTGTATGAAGCCTACTTTTCCCTCAAACTGGATAAAGAAATGATTGAAAAAGGAAAAGTGTAAACCACCCACAGCTCCTAATCCATATCCGGCAAGATGAAACTCATCGTAGCGTTCATTGTTCAATAAAGTTGTATTTGTCCTGGGAATAAGAACGCCCAATCCCCCGCCAACTCTGGTCTCGATCCTGAACTTATCCCTCTTGAAAAGTACATCTGATCTACGGATCTCAATGTTTTCATAATTCAATCCATCCGTATGCTCAAAAAGTAAAAAATCAGGTGTCAGGTTGATCGTATCGTTGTCGTAGGATCCATCGTAGATCGAGTTGGTTTTTTGTATAAAACCATTTATGATCACATCCTGATAATTTCGCATGACGTACTTCATATGATCCGCGCCGAATGAGATGTCGTATTTGTCATTAATGTATATCCCCATTCTAAAATTGTATTGGGGAATCGTAAATTTCACCGGGTTGAAGTAGATCTTTGCGTCAAAGGGTGAAGGACGGTCTTTTGCGATAACCTTATCTAAGGTGAAATCATACGAGTTTCCGTGAAATCTAATGTCAGATTTGGTGTATGCACTTCTGTTCCAACCCCAGTAAAAATAGAATTCTCCCTTGCGATGCACAGCATCTTGCGACCATCCGATCATAGGAAGTAGAAACAAAGCAATAAGCAGAAGACGCATACCCAGAATTTTTCACAAAATTAGAATCGGTGTAATCGCCTACCTATGACAATGGTCATAATTTGAAAAATTCCTACTGGAACTTTCCAAGCCCAAACATCGTTGGTTTTTTTGAAAGATCATAGGCATTTTGCCTCCATTCCCTTACACTCATTGTTCGGATATTTTCATCCGGCATTGTTAAATTACTTGCGATGCAAAGAAGGGTATTATCAGTTAGCTCATTTAAGAGGTCTTCGAGAACATTGTTGTTTCTGAATGGCGTATCCATGAATAAATGAGTTTTCCCCGTTCGATAGGTATCAGACTCAAAGTCCTTCAATTGTTTGACACGGTCTCTGCGTTCCTTCGCCAGGTATCCATGAAAACAAAATTCCTGACCTGAAAACCCGCTTCCCATTAATGTGAGTAGAATGGAGGAAGGGCCAACGAGAGGTTTAACACGTATTCCCATTGAGTGGGCAATTGAGGCGATCTCCGCTCCTGGGTCAGCAACACCTGGACAACCTGCTTCAGAGATCATTCCAATGTTATGACCCTCTAGTGCCGGTTTTAAAAAGATTTGGAGCTGTGTTTTATCGGTATGCTTGTTGAGCTCAAAAAACTGCGATTCATCAATAGGAAACTCTCGATCTAAGCGTCTTAAATGTCGTCTTGTCGTCTTGATGTTCTCTACGATGAAATAGCGTAATTCCGTGGTTTGTTTTGCAACTTCCGCAGGAATACTGTCCATGAAAGTTTCTGCTCCCAGCGTCATGGGAAGCATATATAATGATCCTTTAGGCATGTTTTAGCTTTTCTAGAATATTGCTTGTGGCGACATCTAACATATTGAATACATCTATAAATCCTTGTTCTCCACCGTAATATGGATCGGGAACTTCAAGTCCTTTTGAGGGTTCTATCTCATCTAGGATCAACTTCACCTTGGCAATATCCTGATCATTACGTGCCAGTCTTGTGACATTCGTGTAATTGCTTTTGTCCATCACATAGATGAGGTCGAACTGATCAAAATCAGATTGGACAAATTGACGTGCTCGGAGTTCATCGATCGGAGTTCCAAGTTGTCGTGCTGTCTGTCGCATGCGCGGATCAGGTGCTTCGCCTACATGATATCCTGCTGTTCCTGCTGAATCTACAACAACGTTCAAGCCTGATTCAGCGACCTTTTTTCTGAGTAATCCATCAGCCATAGGGGAACGGCATATATTACCTAAACAGACCATAAGTACTTTCATGTAACAAAGTTAATCAGTGTTCTTAAAATGTTCAATAAACCACTGTACTTATATTTTGATAGGTGTTAAATGTTCATTCATACGAGAATAAGTGGATACAAAACCAACGAAAAGCATTATAAGTACGTCTAAGAAGTAGACTACCAATTCAAAACATTACCATGAGGCAACTAAAGATAACGAAACAAGTTACCAACAGAGAAACCGCTTCTCTTGATAAGTACTTGCAAGAGATCGGGCGGGTCGAGCTACTCACTGCAGATGATGAGGTTGAGTTAGCGAGAAGGATACGTGAGGGAGACAGATCTGCGTTGGAACGTCTTACAAAGGCAAATTTGCGCTTTGTTGTATCTGTTGCGAAGCAATATCAAAACCAAGGAATGTCTTTACCGGATCTTATCAATGAAGGGAACCTTGGCTTGATCAAAGCAGCTGAACGATTTGATGAGACCAGAGGTTTCAAGTTTATTTCTTATGCTGTTTGGTGGATCCGTCAGTCAATACTTCAGGCACTCGCTGAACAAGCGCGCATCGTGAGATTACCATTGAACAAGATCGGAACAATTAATAAGATCAATCGTGCTTATTCCGAGCTGGAGCAAAAGTTTGAAAGACCTCCTTCAGCTGAAGAGCTAGCGGAGTTTCTGGAATGTACGGTGAATGACGTGCATCAGTCATTAAAGAATAGTGGTAGACACGTTTCCATGGATGCACCACTTGTTGAAGGAGACGAATCATCTTCATCGATGTACGATGTGTTACCTAACGATTCATTACCAGGACCAGAACGTGAATTGGTGATCGAATCATTGAGAAAAGATATCGAACGTTCACTATCCACGTTAACAGCGCGAGAAGGGGATGTTGTTCGACTTTATTTCGGATTGAATGGAAAGCACCCTTTGACGCTTGAAGAGATCGGAGAACGATTCGAATTAACGCGTGAGCGCGTGAGACAGATTAAAGAAAAGGCAATTCGCCGTCTAAAACATACTTCCCGAAGCCGGATGTTACAATCATACCTAGGTTAAGCGGGATCTACATCAATTATCACACGAGTTGATTTATTGTTAGGAACGCTATAGAACTGGTCTACAAGCTGGTGAAGGCGTTCCTTTACTTTTTTATCAGGAGCGGTGCGCTCTATTTTTAGAAGAATGGTCTTCAAATAAAAGTTCTGTACTCGCTTGATCAAAGGGAATTCCGGTCCGAGAACACGTTCTTTAAATGTATTCTTTAATAATCCCGCGAGTTCAGTTGCCGCACGCGTGACTTCATTCTCATCCCTGTTTTTCAGTGTTATTTCGATCAACTTGAAATAAGGAGGGTAAAAGTAATTGCTCCGTTCGATTAGTTCACTTTTCGCAAAGCCTTCATAATCGTATTGCATGATGTGCTGAATTACCCAATGATCAGGATCTCCGGTCTGAATGATCACTCTTCCTCTTTTTTCCCTTCTTCCAGCTCTTCCTGCGACTTGAGTAACCAATTGGAATGTGCGCTCAAAAGCTCGGAAATCACTTCTGTTTAACAACATATCGGCATCAATAACTCCAACAAGGTTTACATTTTCAAAATCCAGTCCTTTTGTCACCATTTGAGTACCAATAAGAATGTCGATCATGCCATGACCGAATTCATCAATGATATCAGCATAGGCATTCTTCGAACGAGTCGTGTCGAGGTCCATTCGCTTCACTACCTTGTCTGGAAACAGCATCTGTATCTCATCCTCGATCTTTTCAGTACCGTATCCCAACATTTTTAAGCGATTACTTCCACACGATTGACACGTTCCGATCGGAGCTGTAGAGTAACCACAGTAATGACATTTCAATAAATTATTATGCTTATGGTATGTCAGGGACACATCACAGTTTTTACACTTTGGGGTCCAGTTACAGACTTCACATGACCACAATGGTGAGTATCCGCGTCTGTTTTGAAAAAGAATGACCTGTTCTCCATTTTTCAATGCAGCTTGCATTTCATCGAGAAGGAATTTTGTAAACTGCCCCTGAATGCTTTTTTGCCTTCTTTCCTTTTTAAGATCAGCACAAAGTATCTCCGGCATCAAATTAGCCCCGAAGCGCTGTGTAAGTGGGACAAGTTTATACTTTCCACTGATCGCATTCTGATAGCTTTCCAGACTGGGTGTTGCAGAGCCGAGCAAAATATCTGCATTAAACTGTTTTGCCAGTACAACCGCGGCATCTCTCGCATTGTATCGAGGAGAGGGGTCGTATTGCTTGAAAGTGGATTCATGCTCTTCATCAACGATGATCAAACCAAGTTCCTGAAAAGGCAAAAAGATAGAAGAACGTGCTCCCAGAATGATCCTAAATCTGTTCGGGTCATTTTGAAGGACGTGTTGCCAGATCTCAACGCGCTCGTTTTGATTGAACTTGGAATGATAAACGCCTATTTGATCTCCAAAATATTTGGATAATCGCTCGATCAATTGAGTTGTAAGCGCAATCTCAGGCAGGAGGAACAATACTTGCTTTCCTTGATCCAATTGTTCTTGTATCAGCTGAACATACAGTTC
>SBGS01000104.1 GCA_006226555.1 Bacteroidota bacterium | reverse complement strand
AGCAGAAATGAAACTGCAATACCTTGTGTCAGTCCAGAATACCATGGTGGTGTGAGATCATGAAACTTAAACTCATAAGGTAAACCTACTCCCTTGCCACCAAACAGGTAGTCATATTTACTGGTATCCTTAAAGTACTTGAATTGATTTTCACATTGCTCTCGGTAATGTTCATTACCGGTTTTAATGTACTCATCGTAGCACATGATACCGTACAGACTTATCGTTAGAGCATGGTATTCATTCTTTTGTTTTATTATTCCTGCAGAATCAAATGAACGCTGATACTGTTTGGTATATCCTTCAATATCGAAATGATCACTGTACATTTCGTATCGATTGAGTTGTTGTCCATTTGAACAAAAAGCAAAGAAGAAAACACTGATATAAAAAACAAACTTCGTCATTCCACCTCTTCGAAATCTACATCTTCGACTCCATTCTTACTGTCAAGATGATCAACTACCCTCGTTTTACCGAAGTTTTTATTGACTTGTTCCCTCTCTTGGGCATGATGACGAGATCGTCGGTTCATTTCCCTTTCTTCCTCCATATTGCGCTTGGCCTGCATCAATTGTCCAATAAATCTGAGGACTACAAGCGCTCCTATCAGAATTAGAATGGTTCTGAAAACACCTACTATACTCGCTTCAGCAATCATTAACGCGATAAGTGCATATTTCGCTCTGAGTAGATCTTCATGAAGAATGGATCTCTCAGACTATCTATGAAACGGATCGCTTCTCCTGTTGATTTCATTTCAGGTCCGAGTTCTTTCTTCACATCAGGGAACTTCTCGTACGAGAATACAGGAATCTTAATGGCGTATCCTTGCTTTTTAGGCTCGAATTTGAAATCCTTTACCTTTTTCTCTCCCAGCATGACCTTCGTAGCAAAGTTCACGTAAGGCTCATCATAAGCTTTCGCAATAAATGGCACTGTTCTGGAAGCTCTTGGATTAGCTTCAATTACGTATACTTTATCGTCTTTAATTGCAAACTGGATATTGATAAGACCAACCGTTTTCAATTGAACCGCAATTTTCTTGGTGATGTCTTCGATCTGTTGCATCACAAAATCTCCGAGGTTATAAGGAGGCAAAACTGCATAAGAATCACCAGAGTGAATACCTGCAGGCTCAATGTGTTGCATAACTCCAATGATGTAAACGTCTTTCCCGTCACAGATAGCATCAGCTTCAGCTTCGATCGCTCCACCAAGGAAGTGATCAAGAAGGATCTGATTCTGTCCCATATCTCTCAAAATATCGACAACATGGTGCTCCAACTCCTCTTTATTGATCACGATCTTCATTTTCTGACCACCCAATACGTAAGACGGCCTAACCAATAATGGGAAACCTAGATCGTCTGCCAGCTCCAGCGCTTGTTCCGCTGACTCTACAACCCCATATTTCGGGAAAGGAATATTGTTTTCATCTAAGACGCGAGAAAAACGACCGCGATCTTCTGCAAGATCAAGTGCTTCAAAGCTCGTTCCGAAGATCTTGATCCCGTAACGTTCCAGTTTTTCAGCCAGTTTAAGTGCCGTTTGTCCACCCAACTGTACGATCACACCATCCGGTTTCTCGTGTTTAATGATATCGTAGATATGTTCCCAGAAAACAGGCTCAAAATAGAGTTTATCCGCGGTATCAAAGTCAGTTGAAACCGTTTCGGGGTTACAGTTGATCATGATCGTTTCATAACCACACTCCTTAGCAGCCAAAACTCCATGAACACAGCTGTAATCAAACTCGATCCCTTGACCGATTCTGTTCGGCCCTGAACCAAGAACAACTACCTTTTTGCGGTCACTGACAGGACTTTCATTTTCAAATTCAAATGTTGAATAGTAATATGGAGTCTGCGCTTCAAATTCTGCTGCACAGGTATCTACAAGTTTGTAAACACGCTTAATTCCATACTCATCTCTTTTATTATGAACTTCCGACTCCAGGCAACGAAGAAGGTGTGCGATCTGACGGTCAGCATAACCTTTTTGTTTCGCTTCAAACAACAACTCCTTTGGAATGTTGTCAAGCGTATATTTTTCAATCGTTCTTTCTAGTTTGATCAGATCTTCGATCTGCTTCAAGAACCAGATGTCGATCTTAGTTTTCTCAACGATCGTTTTGAAAGGAATTCCTAATTTGATCGCATCATAAATATGGAATAGTCTGTTCCAGCTTGGGTGCTCCAAACTATCCAAGATCTTATCCTGATCCCTCAATTCTTTACCATCAGCACCGAGACCATTTCTATTGATCTCCAGTGATTGACAAGCCTTTTGCAGTGCTTCCTGGAATGAACGACCAATTCCCATCACCTCTCCTACAGACTTCATCTGTAATCCCAGCTCTCGATTTGTCCCAGGGAACTTGTTAAAATTCCATCTCGGAATCTTTACGATCACATAATCAAGCGTAGGCTCAAAAAGTGCAGATGTCGTTTTAGTGATCTGGTTTTGTAGTTCATCCAGATGATAGCCTATGGCAAGTTTTGCAGCGATCTTAGCAATTGGATATCCGGTTGCCTTTGATGCAAGTGCAGATGATCGAGACACACGTGGATTGATCTCGATGGCAATGATATCTTCCTTCTCATCAGGAGAAACAGCGAACTGAACATTACATCCTCCGGCAAAATTACCAATCGAACGCATCATTTTGATCGCCATATCTCGCATCTTCTGGAATGTAGTATCGGATAAGGTCATCGCCGGTGCAACCGTAATCGAATCACCTGTATGAATACCCATTGGGTCAAAATTCTCAATAGAACAGATGATCACCACATTATCATTTGCATCCCTCAACAATTCTAACTCATATTCCTTCCATCCAAGCAATGCTTTATCGATCATTACTTCGTGAATAGGAGACAATTGCAAGCCGCGTTCAAGCAGCGTGTCAAATTCTCTCGGATCATGAACGATTGAAGCTCCCGCTCCACCAAGTGTATACGACGCTCTCACACAAAGCGGGAATCCAAATTCCTGAGCAATTTCTTTTCCCTGTAGAAAGGATTTTGCAGCGCTCTGAGGAGCCATTGGCACACCAATCTCGGTCATAAGATCCCTAAAGGCCTCACGGTTCTCAGTGATCTCGATTGCATTGATATCCACACCAATGATGCGTACATTGAACTCTTCCCAAATACCCATTTCATCACATTTGATGCAAAGGTTGAGAGCAGTCTGACCACCCATTGTTGGTAACACGGCATCGATCTTGTGCGCCTGAAGGATCTCAATGATACTTTCCGGTTCAAGTGGTTTCAGATAGACGTTATCTGCTACTACTTTATCCGTCATAATGGTTGCCGGATTGGAATTAATCAAGGTAACTTCAATACCTTCTTCTCTTAACGATCTTGCTGCTTGCGATCCGGAATAATCAAACTCACACGCTTGTCCGATAACGATGGGTCCACTTCCGATGATCAAAATGGACTTGATACTATTGTCTTTCGGCATTTCTGCTCTTTATATGGGGTTCAACTTAGCGTCTAGTACGCGATAAATTGAGAGCAAATTTAGGTAAAAACACAAAGACTGAATCCATTTAGCTAGATTAATCACAAGATGTTTTTAACATTCTTCGTTAAAAACTATTCCAAGCTCTTCAATAAACATTGATATCAATTCGTTTCATTCGTAGTCATTGTTTGATATGAAGCTAATTAAGAAAGATCTTTCGTTCCCTTTTTTCACATTGCTGCTGAATGTGATCACTTTGTGCATGAGCCTGTTTTTTTTCTTTTATGCATCAGATTATCAAAATCCAAATGATCTGCTCAGAAAATTAGGGGCTCCTGACGCTTATTATATTTATTCAGGAGAATACTGGGGTATATTGGTGAATACATTTACTCACCTTAACCCGATCATGTTGATCTTTAACCTTGTTGGATTATGGATCTTGGGAGCCTTTTTTGAAAGAAGAACAGGTTGGTTTGGCTTGTTCCTTATCGGATCTTACGCCTCTGTGATTACATCTGTGATCCAGCTCAATCTTTCTAACGACCCTGGAATAGGAATGAGTGGTGTAAACTTCTTTTTCCTGGGGTTACTGATCGTTTACTCCAAACGATTTTCTGAATTCCAATTCAATTTACGATACGTTGCCTCAGCAACTGCAATTATAGGGATTGGACTAATTATGTACAGTAATCGATACCTGAACACCAACATTGGTCTTGAGGCCGTGCTCGGAGGTTTTATTTTTGGCATTATATACGGTCTATTGCGAGGAAGAAAAATTAAGATCGCATTTGGAGTCTCCACCTTAGTATTTTCTCTTTTCACATTATTTTATGCTCCTTGGTCATCCATTTGGAATCTACAGAGAGGGGTAACCGCTCACCAAAATAACGAACTAAAGAAGGCGACCAATTACTACGAAACTGCATTATCCATTGATCCCGATCTTCTAGATGCTCAATACAATCTGAAACTTATTCAGATCGATGAATTAAGTGATGAAGCATTCGCACTTCACGAAAAAGGAGAATTTAGAAAAGCAGAAGCACTTTACAAACAAATCTTAGCGATCGATCCTCAAAATATTTGGGCGAAACAACAACTCAGAAAACTCCCATAACTACCTAAATTGTATATTTGTTTAAAAACCGAATTATGCAGGGAATTCTTGATGATAAGGCAATTCAACAGAAAATAAACAGACTGGCTCATGAGCTGATCGAAGACTGTTATTCTGAAGAACGTGTATACATCGGTGGAATAGTTGGTAACGGAGCCTTATTAGCAGATATGATCAAGGAAGCCATGAGCTCTGTTGTATCCATGAAGATCGATTCATTTGTAATTGACCTGAATAAGGAAGAGCCTTGGAAAGATGAAATCGTTCTGTCCTTGCCGGAAGACGAACTTAAACATGCTTACATTGTTCTTGTTGATGACGTCGTTAATTCAGGTAAAACAATGCAATTTGCACTTACCAAATTACTCACCTTCCCTACTCAGGCTATTAAGACTGTAACGCTGGTTGATAGAACTCACAGGAGATTTCCGATAAAAGCAGATTTTGTAGGAATGAGTCTCTCAACCACTCTTAAAGAGCGTGTAGAAGTTGACCTCTCACCAGGCAATATGAAGGCTTATCTTGTCTAATGAAAAAAATCACTGAATCCGAGTCTCACTATGCTGATCTTGAAAAGATGAGCACAAATGAGCTTCTAAAAGGCATAAATCAAGAAGACGCAAAAGTTCACCTCGCGATCGAATCTATAATTCCTCAGATCGAAAGTTTTATCGATCAGGCATTTGAACGCATGAAAAATGGCGGAAGATTATTCTATATCGGTGCAGGTACGAGTGGACGCTTAGGCATCGTGGATGCAAGCGAATGCCCTCCTACTTTTGGTGTACCTCACGGTGTGGTTATTGGAATAATTGCCGGTGGAGATACTGCGATCAGAAAGGCAGTAGAATTCGCCGAAGATGATACCGAGCAAGGCTGGAAAGATCTTTCGGAACATGATATCAAAGAAAATGACATTGTAGTGGGAATTGCTGCTTCCGGTACAACCCCTTATGTTATTGGAGCTATAAACGAGTCCAGGAAAAATGGAGTACTAACCGGAGCAATCACCTGTAATCCTGACTCACCATTAGCTGAAGCTGCTGAATTTCCTATGGTAGCTATCGTAGGGCCTGAATTCGTAACAGGAAGTACACGCATGAAATCGGGAACAGCGCAAAAACTTATTCTAAATATGATCAGTACTACCCTCATGATAAAGCTTGGGCGTGTTAGAGGAAATCGTATGGTTGATATGCAGTTGAGTAATGATAAACTCGTAGACAGGGGAACTAAAATGGTTATGGAAGGAACCGGATTGTCTTACGAAGAAGCAAATGAATTGCTTAGAACACATGGAAGTGTCAGAAAAGCAGTCGATTATCATCAAAAAAAATCATAACTATAAGAAAAAGGGACTCAAATGAGTCCCTTTTTTAGTGCAAGTAGAGATTCTGCCTCTCTTATTTAATTAGCTAAATCGAGCGATCACTCCGTGGGATCTGTTTTCTTCGATTTAGACTCTTTTTTACCTTTTGTGATATTCACTGTCAGATCTTCTTTACCGTCTTCACGATCGATCAGTATAGTGTCTCCTTCATGCAAATTAGACTTCACGATCTCTTCTGCCAATGGATCCTCGATCAACTTCTGGATCGCACGCTTCAATGGACGAGCACCGAATTTTTCATCATAACCCTTATCTACAATGAAATCTTTTGCTGAATCTGTAATCGAGATCTGGTATCCAAGATCATTAATTCTTCCGTAAAGCTTATTCAACTCAAGATCAATGATCTTATGAATATCTTCTCTGCTCAACGATCTGAACATAATGATATCATCGATACGGTTCAGGAATTCAGGAGCAAACGCTTTTCTGAGTGCATTTTGAACCACACCTTTCGCCGCTTCTTCTTTCTGCTCTGCCTGCGCTTTAGTTCCAAAACCAACTCCCGTTCCGAAATCAGCAAGCTGACGTGCACCTATATTTGAGGTCATGATCAGAATCGTATTCTTGAAATCGATCTTTCTTCCCAAACCATCTGTCATATGACCGTCATCCAAAGCTTG
>SBGS01000058.1 GCA_006226555.1 Bacteroidota bacterium | reverse complement strand
CTGAATGACCTTGTAGAAGGAGAATTGATCTACGGATCCGGAAAAGCCTATGGTATAGAATTTCAATTGCAAAAGAAAAAAGGAAAACTGACCGGGTGGTTGAGCTATACCCTTTCTCGCTCTCTTCGAAACTTTGACGAGATCAATAACGGTGAGGATTTCTCAGCAAGACAGGACCGTATTCACGATATTGCGGTTGTATTGATGTACAAGGTCAATGAGCACATTGCACTTTCATCCAGCTGGGTTTATTACACAGGTGATGCCGTGACATTCCCTTCCGGAAAGTACGAGGTTAACGGTGTATATATTCCATACTACACGGAAAGAAATGGTTATCGTTTCCCGGATTATCACCGTCTAGATGTTGGATTTACCTGGTATTTAAAAGACTCGAAAAGATTTGAACACAACCTTAACTTTTCTGTTTACAACGCCTATAGTCGAGAAAACGCATTCAGTATAACATTTGAACAGAATGAAGAAACAGGAAATACTGAAGCTGTTCAAACTACGCTTTTCAAGATTATTCCTTCAATTACGTATAATTTCAATTTGAAGTAAGATGAGACACTTAATATTTCTTACCGCACTAAGCACCGTTATTTTTTCTTGCCAGAAAGTAATCGACGTTGATCTAAATGAGGCAAATCCTGTGGTTGTGATCGAAGGGAATTACTCCGCAGAAGATTCGACTGTTCGTGTTAGAATAACACAGACATCAAATTATTTTGATAACAATGTTTCACCTGAGCTCAATAATGCATTGGTTCAAATAATTGATCAATCCGGAACATCCACTAATGTGCCATTCATCAGTAACGGAAACTATACACTTACAGGGTATGTACCTCAATTCAACAGTATCTACAGCCTTAGTGTTACAGTAGATGGAAAAACATATGTAGCGGACTGTAAATTAATTGCTCCTGTTACTCTTGAGCCTGTCACATATGAATTCTTTGAAGGTTTCTTTGGGGCCGAAGGTGGCTATGCTCCATTCCTGAATTTTAACGATCCTGCAGGAGTTTCAAACTTCTACAGCATTGTATTATCCAGAAATGATACGACGTACAACACCTTGGATGACTTTTTCACTCAGGATGATCAATTGACCGATGGAAACTTGGTTGAGCGACCACTTTTCCCGTCCAATCTATACAAACTTGGGGATTCTGTTCACATGGAGCTGAGATCAATTGACAAGCGCATTTACGATTATATAAATGAAGCTCAGAGTATCTCAGGAGGTCAAAGTTCAGCAGCACCTGGTAATCCAACGAATAACTGGAATAATGGTGCGTTAGGTTATTTCAGCGCGTACAGCTCAAGTCGCCAAAGCGTGATCATCCAGTAGGTCAGCCAAACCAGATATCAGAAATGATCGGAAATCCGGCATATTCATTTACTCGATGAATAATAATGGACTTTCCATTCATTAATTCTTCTCGCATAACGGAAGAGTCAAGCTTAAGAATAAGTACTTTATTCCTGATCTTCAACTCTACCGTGCGATGAGCAACCGCAGGTCCCATAAGCTCAGGCCACGCATTGATCACCTCTATCTCTTTCATCTTAGATTCAAGTCCATACGCCTTTAACAAGCGATCAACTATATCCTTTAGAGGTTCTTCGTTCGATGTCCTTTTGAGTTCACTCATGCCGTTAAGTTAAGGCAGATTCCCGAATTTCACCTCCTGAAACAGTAAAAATTTTGTGATCCAGATCATGCTCTGTAAAGATCTTTTCTACCCTATCCTGATCTGTATCGGTTACCAAAACCTGACCAAAGAATTGATCAGAAACAAGCGTGATCAAACGTTCAACCCGTTCATGGTCAAGTTTGTCAAATATATCATCTAGCAATAATACCGGTAGCGTATTAAGATGATTTTTGAGCCATTCGTATTGGGCAAGTCTTAGCGCAATCAGAAACGACTTCTGCTGCCCCTGGGAGCCAAATCTTTTTACCGGATTGCCTTTGATCTGAAATAATAGATCATCACGGTGAATTCCGGCATTTGAATATCGGGTAATGGCGTCCTTCTTTTCGTACATACGGAGGAGATCTGCCATAGAATGCTCATTCAACTGTGATCTGTAGCTGATCTCTACTTGTTCCGCCTCTTTCCCAATCCGTTCATAATGCTTTTGAAAAACAGGAATGAACTCTTCTACAAATTCAGTTCTAACACGGTGAATTCGCTCAGCCAGTTCGATCAACTGCATGTCCCATACTTGAATGGATTCAGGATCGAACAATTGGTGCTCCGCCATATTCTTCAAAAGGGCATTTCGCTGTTCGAGAACTTTCGCATATCGTTGAATATCGTTCAAATACCTGCGATCAAACTGTGAAATGATACCATCCATCCATTTACGCCTGATCTCACTACCCTCCGATATCAGGTCACGATCATAAGGCGAGATCATTACCACCGGAAATAACCCGATATGATCCGCTAGTTTCTCGTAATCGTTCTTATTTCTTCTGAATACTTTTTTTGCTCCAACCTTTACCACACATTGAACCGTAGAAAGCTCATCCTCCTTTAGCCATTCACCCTGGATAGAAAAAAAATGTTGCTCAAAACGAATATTGTGGCGATCCACAGGGTTCATGTATGACTTACACATGCTTAGATAATAAACAGCATCAAGAAGATTTGTTTTACCTTCTCCATTCTTACCCACGAAACAATTTATACCCGAGTTGAGTTCTAACTCAGCCTCTTCGTAATTCTTAAAATTGAGCAGATAAAGTCGTTGAAGATGCATAAGGCAAATTTACCTCATTTATCCACGTCTGCTGTTCATAAGTGATTGTTTCTTTTAAATAAAAAAAAACTATTTTTGCTCCGCTTAAAGAATTACAATGTTAGAAGATATTACAGGAGAATCAATCAAGGAGCAGTTTAAGACGAATAAGAAACTGCGAATGACCACATTCATTGTTGGTGGGATCATCATTTTGGTGTTGGGTTATTTCTTATACCGTCAGTTCGTATGGATGCCTGCGAATGAAAAGTCAAAAGACAATTACTACGTTGGTTTGAATTATGCTGTTGCTGATTCTACAGACATGGCGATTGAAGAGCTGGGGAAACATGTAAAGGATTACGATGGTAAGATCGGAGGAGAAGTTGCTCAATTCGTATATGCTCGTCAATTGATGGCTAAAGGAGAATTTAAAAAAGCACTTGAGGAGTTGGAAGGCGTTAACGTTGATGATTCTTATGTTAGAGTTATGGCGATTGGACTCCAAGGTGATTGCTATTCAGAAATGGAGAATTATGAGCAAGCTGCAGACAAGTACATGGAAGCTGCTGAACTAAATGAAAATGATCTTACGACTCCAACGTATCTTTTCAAAGCAGCATTGGTTGCTGAAGAATTAAAGGATTTCGGAAAAGCTGCTGAATTATACGAGAGAATTAAAGCGGACTATCCTACTTTTGGAACTACAAAACAGATCGAAAAGTATATCAGCAGAGCTAAAAACAAAACCGTTAAGTAAATGGCTACAGCTCATCACAATCTTTCAGATTACGATAAAAATAATATTCCCAATGGTGCCGATTTTAAGATCGGCATTGTTGTTTCTGAGTGGAATGACTCCATTACAAATAACCTTTTGGCTGGAGCAAAACAAGCTCTTCTGGAAAATGGTGTAAAGGAAGAGAACATCGTCGTAAGACATGTACCGGGTGCATTTGAACTCCCTCTTGGTGCACAATGGCTTTGCCAGGACACGACGATCGATGGTGTTGTTGCAATTGGAGTCGTTATTCAGGGAGAAACCCGTCATTTCGACTTTGTTTGTGAAGGAGCAACTCAGGGAATTATGAATGTAGGTCTGAAATATGACAAACCGGTTGCATTTTGTGTACTTACTGATAATCACATCCAGCAATCGATCGATCGCTCAGGAGGGAAACACGGAAATAAAGGGATTGAATGCGCAGTTGCATGCATGAAAATGATTGGACTAAAAAAGACTTTTTGATATGACACTGATTAAATCGATCTCAGGGATCAGGGGAACTATAGGAGGAACAACAGGAATCAACCTTACACCGATCGATGCTGTAAAATTCGCTGCAGCATACGGAACCTGGATCAAGAACAATAATCAGGGAAAACCGAAAGTTGTAATTGGCCGAGATGCACGTTTGTCTGGCCAAATGATTTCGGATCTTGTTTCATCAACATTGATCGGCCTTGGCATAGATGTCATTGACCTCGGGCTATCAACCACTCCTACCGTAGAAGTTGCTGTACCCATGGAAAAAGCACACGGAGGGATTATCCTAACAGCAAGCCATAATCCGAAGCAATGGAATGCGCTGAAGCTCTTGAATGAAAAAGGTGAGTTCGTTTCAGGTGAAGACGGAAAACAGATCCTTGAGATCGCAGAATCCGATTCGATGTCATTCGCCGAGGTAGATGATCTTGGAATAAAAACAAAAGACGAGACTTACCTCAAAAAGCACATCGATGCAATCCTGGCACTTCCGCTTGTTGATGTGGACGCTATTAAAAAAGCCAATTTTAATATCGTTGTTGATGCTGTTAATTCTTCAGGAGGAATTTTTGTCCCTGCTCTTTTAGAGGCCTTGGGAGTGAATCAGGTAACCAAATTATATTGTGATCCAACGGGTCACTTCCCTCATAACCCGGAACCTTTGCCGGAACATTTAGGAGACCTTTCGAAAGAGATCGTTTCGAACAAAGCAGATATGGGTATTACGGTAGATCCAGATGTTGACAGACTTGCGTTCGTTTGTGAGGACGGGTCAATGTTCGGTGAAGAGTATACCTTAGTGGCCGTAGCGGATTATGTACTCTCAAAGAATCCGGGGTCAACGGTATCAAATTTATCGTCTACGAGAGCATTGAGAGATGTAACCGAAGGATATGGACAAACTTATGCTGCATCTGCAGTAGGAGAAGTTAATGTCGTGGAAAAAATGAAGGCCATTAACGCCGTTATCGGAGGTGAAGGAAATGGCGGGATCATATACCCTGAGCTACATTACGGTAGAGATGCATTGGTAGGGATCGCAATGTTCTTAAGTCATCTTGCACACAAAGGATGTACTATTTCTGAGCTGCGAGACAGCTATCCAAAATATACGATCTCCAAAAATAAAATTGAGTTAACTGAAGACATAAATGTTGATCTAATTCTTCAAAAAATGGCGGACAAATACAGTCATGAAGAGGTAGATACAACAGACGGTGTGAAGATCTATATTGAAAAGGAATGGGTTCACTTGAGAAAGAGTAATACTGAACCCATCATTCGCATTTATTCGGAGAGTAAAGACGCAGCATCCGCAGATGAATTGGCAAAAAGGATCATCAGCGAAATAAAAAATATGATTTGATTTGAACCAAATTCAAACGAGCATGTACTGCGGTAAAAAAAATGCTCGTCATGAATATCAAGTCAATTCTAACCGGTCTTTTCGCTACTGCGGTTGTACTTATTGCAAATGCGAATGAAGAGAAAATCGTAAAATCTAAAATGTCATCTGTCACTGTCTATTCACAGGGTGCACAGATCTTCAGAACAGCTTATTACTCTATCAATAAAGGAGTCACGGAAGTGATCATTGAAGGAGTGAGTCCACGTATCGACCCTAAAAGTTTACAGGTAAAAGCGACAGGAAATGCTATTATTCTGGATTCCAAGTATAGTTTATACTATCCGAAACCTGAGACGGTACCTGTGGATGGACTTCCTTTGAAAGTAAGAAGAAGCATAGACATGCTCAATGATTCCATCGCGGACATCAATTACCAGATCCAGGGGATACAAGACGAGATCGATGTGCTAAATGCGACAAAAAACATATTAACGAACAACGGTGCTATACGAGGAAATGGCAAGGTAAATGATTCCATTCAGTTATTGAAAGAAGCTGTTGACTACTATACGGTTAAAATGATGGAGATCAATAAAAAGCTACTTAGTCTAAACCGTAAAAAAACAGAAACTTCAAAGGATCGAGATGCCATGTATCAGCGTCTTCAGGATCTTCAGAATTACCAGAGCAATAATAACCTTAAGCCCATTCAAGTAGGGCCTACCCATCGCATTACGGTTACGCTTAAAGCGGATGGTCCGGTTACCGGAAATATGGACATCTCCTATTTAGTCGCGAACGCAGGATGGATTCCAATGTACGACCTTAGATCCGAGATCGCTTCAGGAAAGGTAAACCTGAACTATAAAGCACAGGTCTACCAAAATACCGGCGTTGATTGGGAAGATGTTAAATTGAACATCTCCACCAATAACCCTTATCAGAACAAAACCAAACCGGAATTACATCCTTGGTATATTGATTATTATGTTCAAAGCTATAATCAGAATCGAGAAGAGAAGAATAGATCCGGTGTAAAGAAAATGGCTGATGCATATGGTTACACCTTGCAGGAAGTTACAGTGGCACACTCTGCACCGGCATCAGTGGGATCGGTTGATAATGCCGTGTACGCAGATGAGTTTACACAGATTATCGATCACGTCATCTCTGCAGAATTCCGTATAGATCTTCCCTATACGATAAAATCTAACAACCAGCAGCACATGGTATTGATCAGTAATGTGGATCTGAACGCGAATTACAAATATTTTACCGTTCCGAAATACGACAAAAG